>CANGRP010000098.1 GCA_947456005.1 Caulobacteraceae bacterium | reverse complement strand
TGAACCCGCACGACCGACGCCGGGGTCATGCGCGCATGACCCCGGCCACAAACAGAGAAGCGGACACTTCACGAGCTCCAAAAACCGGACAGATTGACTCGCTAGCGACAGGCGCCCGATCAGAAGAGGTCGCCCTGCCGAGGGGGCCCTGGCGGCGGCTCGATGACCGCCCCGCGCTCCACATCTGCAAAGACCAGCCGCACCGCCTCGCCGGGCGCGAGCGCCGCTCCCTGGTGGACAAGGCTCCCGTCCGCCTTGTGGACCCGGGCGAAGCCACGGGCCAGAGGGGCGCCGGGATCCGCGGACCTGAGGCGGGCGGCGAGGGCGGCCAGGCGCTCAGCGGACTGCGACAGGCTCCGGTCCAACGCGGGCCGAAGGCGGGGGAAGAGCGACCCGAGACGCTCTGAGCGCGCCTCGCGAGGACGGGACAGGAGGCCCGGCTGGAAGCGCCCGGCGACACGGGCCAGGCGGGTCTCATGCACACCCGTGTTCCGGGTCAGGCCTGCAGCGAGGCGGTTCCGGGCCAGGCCCAGTCGCTGCTCGGCCAACTCCACGAGGTCGGGAATCCGGGCGAGGCTGCGTCCAAGGGTCTCCACCCGACCCCGGCGGTCCGAGACCAGCCGGCCGCCGGCCCGGTGCAGGCGTCCCGACAGGTCCGAAAGACCGGCCCGGAGCTCGGCCAGGACCGGCGTCGCCATTTCGGCCGCCGCTGTGGGAGTCGGGGCCCTTCGGTCCGAGACGAAGTCAATGAGGGTGGTGTCGGTCTCGTGGCCGACCGCAGAGATCAGGGGAATGCCGCTGGCTGCGACGGCCCGCGCCAGGGCTTCATCGTTGAAAGGCCAGAGGTCCTCGACGGAGCCGCCGCCGCGGGCGACGATCACGACATCGGGCCGCGAGACGGAACCGTCCGGCGGCAGGGCGTTGAAGCCCCGGATGGCCGCCGCGACCTGGGCGGCGGCGGCCTCGCCCTGGACAACCACCGGCCAGACCAGGACCTCGCATGGCCAGCGGTCGCGGATGCGGTGCAGGATGTCCCGGATGACCGCCCCGGTCGGCGAGGTGATCACGCCCACCACGGACGGCATGGCCGGCAGGGGCTGTTTGCGCGCCGGGTCGAAGAGGCCCTCATCGGCCAGCCGGGCCTTCAGGCGCTCCAGCTGGGCCAGGAGAGCGCCCACGCCGGCGGCCGTCATGCTCTCGATGACGATCTGATAGCGCGAGCCCTGGGGATAGGTGGTGATCCGACCGGTCACCACGACCTCCAGGCCCTGTTCGGGGCGCACGGAGAGGTTGCGCACCGAGCCCTTCCAGACGACGCCGTCGATCACCGCCCGCTCGTCCTTCAGCGAGAGGTAGACATGTCCGTTGGAGTGGAAGGTGACCTTGGAAAGCTCGCCCCGCAGCCGCACGAAGCCATACTGGTCTTCAAGGGTGCGCTTGAGGGCGAAGGCCAGTTCCGAGACGGAGTAGGCCCGGGCGTTGTCCGGTTCACCTGGGGCGGGGTCGGGACGAAGGTCGGTCATGACTGGAAAGGGACGCGCCCGGCGACCTCAAGGCAAGTCCAAAGACCGGCCCGTGATCGTGGCGCGCCCCCCATCCCCAACGGATGCCGGATCTAGATGTAGCGGCGAAGGCTGCGCGCCAGCTCGTTGGCGCTGGAGCGCTTCTTCGTCTGGGCGGGCTGGTAGGCGACCCGGGCGTGCTCCACGCAGTAGGGCCCGTCGCTGGCCCGGCGGCCACAGAAGGTGAAGTCATCGCTCGACGGATCGCCGATCGGCCACTTGCACATGTGCGCCCCGAGGGTCAGCACCGTGGCGGCGCCGGGAGTCTCGTCCACGTAGCGGGCGGGCGGCGGGGGCGCAGGGGCGGCGGTCGCCAGAGGCGGCGGAGCGATCCGGCGGGGCGCCGCGGGGGCGGCCGCCTGGCGCGCCGGCCTCGGCGCCTTGAACACCGGACGCGCAGGCTTAGAGGGCGTGGCCCGGCCAGAGAGTCCGAGCCTGTGCACCTTGCCGATGACCGCATTGCGGGTCACGCCGCCGAGTTGCTTGGCGATCTGGCTGGCGGACAGTCCGTCCTGCCAGAGTTTCTTGAGCAGTTCGACCCGCTCATCGGTCCAACCCATGGTTCGCTCCACCATCCTGCCCGGCTTGAACGCACAGCGCCGCCGGGATCAATATCTTGTGCCAGAGCTTACGCCCAACCTCACCCTGCCACAACATATCGTAACGGAAGCGAGCCAGACCACAATCGGCGCCATGGCGTCCATCCACAGAAACCAGATGTAGGCCGCCTGCAGTTCAGATGGGGCAGGCGGCGACCTCGAGCTGCAGGAGGGCCAGGACCCGGCCGAAGCCGATGTACTGTCCGGCCATCATCGAAAGCTCCAGGAATTCCTGGTCGGTGAACAGGCGACGCATGTTGGCCACGTCCTCGTCGGAGATGTTGTGATGGTCCACGGCCATCTTCTCGGCGAAGTGGATGGCGGCGCGCTCGCGGGGGCTGAAACCGGACTCGTCGACCCGGTCCACCCCCGAGGCGGCCTCTTCCTCGCTGACCACCTCGGGCGCCATCCGCACGGTCTTGCACAGGACACAGCCGTTCAGGGTGGCGATGCGCAGGCGGATCAGCTCCTTCAACCGGGGCGGCAGGACGCCCGCCCCGCCGGTGTGCCAGGGGTGGTAGAAGCCCTGGTAGGCCTGGACCAGGTCCTCCGCCGGGGCGAAGGCTCGGGCGAAGTGGCGGCCCAGCCAGTTCTCCTCGGGCGTCGCGTCATGGATGGCCTTCATGTAGGGCGGCAGGGCCTCGGGTTCGGTGAGGGGCAGTCGGGACATGGGTCAGGGCCTCCTTCGGGTTTCCCGCAAGGCTAAACGGCCCCGTGACCGGAGCAAGGGCCCACGAGACCGCTTGCCTCGCGGGGCGGCCGGGCGCACATCAAGGCCATGACCGAAGACAGCCTTTCTCCTGCGCCGCCGGCGCCGCCTGAGCCGAGGGCCTATCCCGGCGTGAACTGGGCGGGCTTCCGAACCCTGTACCGGCGGGAGGTCATGCGGTTCTGGAAGGTGGGCATGCAGACCCTGGCCGCGCCGGTGGTCACTTCGCTGCTCTACATGATGGTCTTCGTGGTCGCCGCCCACGGCGCCCGGCCGCCCGTCCATGGCTATGATTACGGCGCCTTTGTCGCGCCAGGCCTGATCATGATGGCGATCCTGAATAACGCCTTCGCCAACTCGTCCTCATCCCTGTTGCAGGCGAAGATGAACGGCCTGATCGGCGACTTCCTGACCCCTCCCCTCAGTCCGCTGGAGCATGTGGCCGCCTTCGGCCTGGGGGCTGCGACCCGCGGGGTGATGGTCGGCGCCGTCGCAGCGGCGGTCATCGCGCCCTTCTCCCACCTGCCGATCAGCCACCCCTGGGCCATCCTCTATTTCGGACTGGGCGCGGCCCTCATCCTGGGCCTGCTGGGCATCATGGGCGGGCTCTGGAGCGAGAAGTTCGACAACATGGCCGTGGTGACCAACTTCATCATCATGCCCATGACCTTCCTGTCGGGCACCTTCTACCTGGTCGAGCGCCTGCCGGAGCCCTTCCGGACCCTGAGCCACTTCAATCCGTTCTTCTACCTGATCGACGGCTTCCGATACGGCTTCCTGGGCTATGCCGAGGGCTCGGTCCTGGCCGGCGCCGTGATGACGGCGGGCCTGGTGGTGGCCCTCACGAGCGTCTGTCTCTGGATGTTCGACACCGGCTACAAGATCAAGAGCTGAGCCCGCAAACATTGACATTTCCGCCCGTCCGGCGGAGAACTCGGCCCCTTCCGGTCCCCGTCGCCCCGCGGCGGGGACGTTACGTTTTGGAGGGTTCCTGCTCGTGACCCAGAAGACGCAGCCCGAGGGCCTCAACGTTCCCGCCGACCACCTGATGGGCGTGTACAGCCGCACGCCCCTGGCGTTCGAGCGAGGCGAGGGCGTGCGTCTGTTCACTGCGGACGGCGAAGCCTACCTGGACGCCCTGGCCGGCATCGCCGTGAACGCCCTGGGCCACTCTCACCCCAAGCTCATCGCCGCCCTCAAGGCCCAGGCCGACAAGCTCTGGCATGTCTCCAACATCTTCACGATCCCCGAGCAGGTGAAGCTGGCCTCGGCCCTGACCGACGCCACCTTCGCCGACGTGGTCTTCTTCACGAACTCCGGGACCGAGGCCATCGAGTGCGCCATCAAGACGGCCCGCAAGTTCCACTGGGCCCGGGGCCAGGAAGAGCGGATCGACATCATTGGCTTTGACGGCTCCTTCCATGGCCGGACCCTGGCCGCGGTGAACGCCTCGGGCAACGCCAGCTACCTGGAGGGCTTCGGGCCCCGCATGCCCGGTTTCATCCAGCTGAAGTTCGGCGACCACGAGGCCCTGAAGGCGGCGATCGCCTCGCCGACCACCGCGGCGGTCATCCTGGAGCCCGTGCAGGGCGAGGGCGGGGCCCGGGCGGTTCCCGACTCCTGCCTGCGGGAGCTTCGCGCCCTGTGCGACCAGTACGGCGTCCTGCTGATCCTCGACGAGGTCCAGTGCGGCTTCTCGCGGACCGGCAAGCTGTTCGCCCACGAGTGGGCCGGGATCGCGCCCGACATCATGGCCGTGGCCAAGGCCCTCGGCGGCGGCTTCCCGGTCGGGGCCTGCCTCGCCACCGCCCGTGGCGCCTCGGGCATGACCCCGGGCTCGCATGGCTCCACATACGGCGGCAACCCGCTGGCCATGGCCGTCGGCCTCGCAGCGGTGGAGGAGCTCAGCTCGCCCGCCCTGCTGGACCATGTGGCGGAAGTGTCCGGCTATTTCACCCAGCAGCTCGAGGGCCTGAAGGCGCGCAATCCCGACGTCGTCGAGGAGATCCGCGGCCGGGGCCTGCTGATCGGCCTGAAGCTGAAGACGCCAAACCGCGAGTTCATGCAGCACGCCCGGGACGAGAAGCTGCTGATCGCCGGCGGCGGCGACAACTGCGTGCGCCTCCTGCCACCCCTGGTCATCTCGGTCGACGAGGTGCGCGAGGTGGTGGAGAAGCTCGACCGGGCCTGCGCCCGCGCCCGCGGCGCCTGAGGCGGCCATGTCTTCCCCTGAAGACGACGTGAACCCGGCCGTGCGTCACTTCCTGGACCTCTGGTCCCTGGAGGCGACGACCCTGCGCCGGATCCTCGACGACGCGGCGGTCCGCAAGGCCGCCCGCGCCGGCTGGACCCAGGGCCGCATCGACGCCGACGCCCCGGGACGTGAGCGCACCCTGGCCATGATCTTCGAGAAGAACTCCACCCGGACGCGCTTCTCCTTCGATGCGGCCATGCGCCAGCTGGGCGGCGACGTCATCATCTCGACGGCGTCCGACATGCAGCTGGGCCGGGGCGAGACCATCGCCGACACGGCGCGGGTGCTGTCGCGCATGGTGGACGCCGTCATGCTGCGGTCGAACCGTCATGCCGACCTCCAGGACCTGGCGGCCAACTGCGCCGTGCCGGTGATCAACGGCCTCTCGGACACCGGCCATCCCTGTCAGATCCTGGCCGACCTGATGACCTTCGAGGCCCATCGAGGCCCTGTGAGGGGCCAGACCCTGGCCTGGGTGGGCGACGGCAACAATGTCTGCGCCAGCTTCATCCACGCCGCCCCCCTGCTGGGCTACCGCCTGAACATCGCCTGTCCGGAGGCCTATTCGCCGGACCCGGCGGACCTGGCGCGGGCGGCCTCCCGGCAGGGCCAGGTGTCGGTCACCCGCGACCCGCGCGAGGCCGTCGCCGGCGCCGACTGCGTCATCACCGACACCTGGGTCTCCATGGGGGACACCGACAAGGCCGAGCGCCTGGCGGCCCTGGCGCCCTTTCAGGTGGACGAGGCCCTGATGGGCCTGGCGCACCGGGACGCCGTCTTCCTGCACTGCCTGCCGGCCCACCGTGAGGAGGAGGTTACGTCCGCGGTGATCGACGGACCCCGGTCGCTGATCTGGGAAGAGGCCGAGAACCGGATTCATGCCCAGAAGTCGATCCTGGCATGGTGCTTCGGGGCGATATGAGCCGCCCGGTCTCCCTGGAAGCGGTCGACGACGACCGGGTCTTCCCCTTCCAGATCGAGGGCGAGGCCGTGCGCGGGCGGCTGGTGCGCCTGGGGCCCGCGGTGGACGAGATCCTGTCGGCCCACGCCTATCCCGATCCGGTGGCCAATCTCTTGGGTGAGACCTGCGCCCTGGCGGCCCTGGTGGGCTCCAACCTCAAGTTCGAGGGCCGGCTGATCGTCCAGGCCCAGGGGAACGGCCCGGTCCGCTACGTGGTCTGCGACTATGACACGGCCGGGTCGCTGCGGGGCTACTGCCGCTTCGACCCCGACGAGATCGCCGCCCTGGCCGCCGGCTTCCAGCGCCCGGGCGCGCGCACCTTGCTGGGCGACGGCCTCTTCATGATGACCGTGGACCAGGGTCCGGACATGGACCGCTACCAGGGCGTGACGGCCATCGAGGGTGAGACCCTGGCCCTCTGCGCCGAGCAGTATTTCGCCCAGTCCGAGCAGACGCCCACCCGCATCCGACTGGCGGTAGGGCAGGCGGATTCCGGCGGCGGCCCCCGCTGGCGGGCCGGCGGGGTGCTGATCCAGAACATCGCCGGGGATGACGCGCGCGGCTCCACCGAGGAGCCCTGGCGGCGCACCGAGGCCCTCTTTGAGACCCTCGGCGAGGACGAGCTGATCGACCCCCTCCTGCCGGCCGGCGAGCTCCTGTTCCGGCTGTTCCATGAGGACGGCGTGCGGGTCTTCGAGCCCCAGACCCTGAAGGCCGCCTGCCGCTGCTCGCAGGAGCGGATCCTGGGCCTCCTGGCCTCGTTCAGCGCCGAGGAGCGTGCGGACATGGTCGAGGCTGACGGGCGCATCCGGGTGTCCTGCGAGTTCTGCTCCCGCGTCTACGAGGCCCTGCCGTCGGACCTGGACAGCCAAGCAGGCTGACGCTGGGGCGCCGGTTCCCAGGCGCCGGGTTCGGCGCCATGCTGCCTCCCAACGACACGGGAGGACGCCATGACCCTGCATACCAAGCTTTGTGACCTTTTGGGGGTGAAGCACCCCGTCATGCTGGCCGGCATGGGCGGGGTCTCCTACGCCGAGCTCGCCGCCGCAGTGACCAACGCGGGGGGCTACGGCGTCCTCGGCATGGCCGGGCAGGGTCCGGACTTCATCCGGGCCCAGATGCGGAAGGTGCGCAGCCTCACGGACGGGCCTTTCGGCGTCGACCTGCTGGCGGCCTCGCCGGAAAGCCTGACCGCCGCCGTGGACGTGATCATCGAGGAGGGCGCCTCGTCCTTTGTCGCCGGCCTGGGCGTGCCCATGCCGATCATGGAGAAGCTCAAGAAGGCGGGCCTGAAGGTCATGGTCGTCTGCGGGGCCGTGAAGCACGCGGTGAAGGCCGAGCAGGCCGGCTGCGACGCCGTCATCTGCCAGGGCGGCGAGGGCGGCGGGCACACCGGCCTGGTCGGCGGCCTGCCCCTGATCGCCCAGGCGGTGGAGGCGGTGAAGATCCCCGTGGTCGGCGCCGGCGGCATCTATGACGGCCGGGGCCTGGCCGCCGTGCTGAGCCTTGGCGCGGTGGGCGTCTGGGTCGGCACCCGGTTCATCGCCTCGCCCGAGGCCCACGCCGGCGACCTCTACCGCCAGACCATCGTGGAGTCCTCCGACGAGGACACCATCCGGACCCGCTGCTATTCGGGCAAGCCGATGCGGGTGCGCAAGAACCCCTATGTCGACGACTGGGAGAGCCGTCCGGCGGACATCCAGCCCTTCCCCATGCAGGCCATGCTCTCCAGCCAGGCCGGGGTCATGGGCGGCATCGGCGGCCAGATCGAGGGCCTGAACCCGGACAGCTCCTGCTTCGCCATGGGCCAGTCGGCGGGCGGGGTGCACGAGGTCCTGCCGGCGGCCGAGATCGTCGCCCGCCTGGTCTCGGGCGCAGAGGCGGCCATCGACCGGATGACGGCGCTCCGCGCCGCGGGGGTGACGGCGTGAGCGGGCGACTGGACGGACGGGTCGCCCTGGTCACCGGCGGCGGCTCGGGCATAGGCGCGGCGGCCTGCCGGGCCCTGGCGAAGGAAGGCGCCGCCGTGGCGGTGACGGACTTGTCGCCCGAGGCGGCCCACGCCGTGGTGGACTCCATCGCGGCGGCGGGCGGCAGGGCGAAGGCCTTCGCCCACGACGTCACCCTGCCGGAGGACTGGGAGCGGGTGGTCGAGGAGGTGGAGGCCGCCTTCGGCCGGCTCGACATCCTGGTGAACAATGCGGGCATGACCACTGTCGGCAACGAACTGATGAGCCACAGCCTCGAGAACTGGCGAAGGACCCTGTCGGTCAACCTGGACGGGGTCTTCTACGGCCATCGTTTCGCCGGACCGCTGATTCTGAAGGGCGGCCGGGGCGGCTCGGTGATCAACATCTCCTCGATCATGGGCAAGATCGCGACCCCGGGGGCGGCGGCCTACTGCGCCTCCAAGGGGGCGGTGCTGATGCTCACCAAGGCCGCAGCCCTGGAATGGGCGCCCCTCGGCATCCGGGTGAACTCGGTCCACCCCGGCTATGTGGAGACGCCCCTGGTCCACAACATCCTCCGCGAGGTGGAGAACGGCAACGAGGTCCGCGAGACCCTGGTCCTCCAGCACGCCCTCGGCCGCCTGGCCGAACCCGCCGAGATCGCCAACGCCATCGTCTTCCTGGCCTCGGACGAGGCGAGCTTCATGACTGGCTCGGAGATGGTCGTGGATGGGGGCTATACGGCGCGCTAGGCCCCCCTCACCGGTAGCTCGCCCCCCGCGGGAGGCAATTGGCGCTCTCATTCCTCCCCCCAGGGGGAGTTGGACCGCGTAGCGGGCCGGAGGGGGTCAGCCGAGAC
>CANGRP010000097.1 GCA_947456005.1 Caulobacteraceae bacterium | reverse complement strand
TGACTGAGGGGGTCAATCCCCCCCGCCGTTGACCCCCTCCGGCCCGCTGCGCGGCCCACCTCCCCCTGGGGGGAGGAATTAGGAAGCCAATGGCTGGAGCTCCCGGCGAAGCCGGGTGAGGGGGTCTGCGGAGGCGCCATCTGAACTCGCCGAGAGGAAGGGCTTGCCCGGCCGGGGTCTCACGGTCGAGTATGTCGGCAGACACGGGAGGCGCGGCATGTACGACCTGGTGATCCGCAATGCGCGGGTGGTGGACGGCACGGGGGCGCCCGCCTTCGCTGGCGAGGTGGCGGTGAAGGACGGCAGGATCGCCGCCCTGGGGCCAAAGGTGGAGGGCCCGGCGCGGGCGGAGATGGACGCCGGCGGCAAGGCCGTGGCGCCCGGCTTCATCGACCCGCACACCCATTTCGACGTCCAGCTCCTGTGGGACGGGGCGGCCAAGCCCAGCCTGGAGCATGGCGTCACCTCCATCATCCCGGGGAACTGCTCGCTGTCCATGGCGCCCCTGCGGGCCGGTGACCGGCCAGCGGTGATCGGCATGTTCCAGCAGATCGAGGAGCTGCCGCCCGAGGCCTTCACCCTCGCCTTCGACTGGACCTGGGAGGACTGGGAAGGCTATCGCCGCGCCCTGGAAAAGGGGCTGGCCATCAATGTCGCCCCCCTGGTGGGGCACAGTGTCATCCGGGTCTGGGTGATGGGCCCCGAGGCCAATCAGCGCGCGGCGCGGCCCGATGAGATCGCCGCCATGCAGGGCGTGCTGCGCCAGTGCCTGGAGGCTGGGGCCATTGGCCTTTCGACCAGCTTTGTCGACGTGGACGAGAACGCCCGTCCCGTGCCCAGCCGCTTCGCCCAGTTCGCCGAGCTGGACGCTCTGTGCGCCGTGCTGGGCGAGTTCGGCCGGATGCTGCAGATCGTGCCGGAGTTCTACGACGCCGACATCACCATCGCCCGGATCGACCAGCTGGCCGAGCTGAGCCTGAAGCACGGCATCCCCACCACCTACTCGCCGGTGTTCGACAACCGCCAGACGCCGGCCAGCGTGGACCGGATTCTGGGCCGCTCGGCCGAGCAGTTCGCCCGCGGCGCCCGGGTCTGGCCGCAGATGCAGACCCGGCCCATCGACATCAGCTTCTCCCTCCTTCGGCCCAGCCTGTTCTTCGCCCGCCTGCCCCGCTGGGTGCGGGTGCTGCGCCAGCCCCTGGAGGCGCGGATCGCCTCCCTGACCGACCCGGAGACGGTAGGGCGCATGGTGGAGGACGCCGGTCCCGACGGCGGCGAGCGCCTGATGGGCCGGCTGGTGGTGCGCGGCGGCGGCGAGGCCCCGGCCCATCTGGCGGGCAAGACCCTGAAGGAGATCGCCGACGCTCGCGGCCAGTCCTGCGCCCTGGCCCTGATCGAGGTGTCGCTGGAGCACGGCCTGGACGTGGCCTTCCTGTCGGCCAATGGCGGCCACGACAATACCGACCGCATTGGCCCCCTGCTGGCCCGGCCGGACGTGCACATCGGCGCTGGCGACGGCGGGGCGCACCTGGCCTCCTTCGCCACCTACGGCGACACGGGCTATCTGTTCAGCGAGTTCGTGCGCGGCACGGGGGCCCTGACCCTGGAGCAGGCGGTGGCCAAGATCACCGGCGAGACGGCGGCCATCTGGGGCCTGAAGGACCGCGGCCTGCTGAAGCCCGGCCACGCCGCCGACATCGTGGTCTTCGACCCCGACCGCATCGCCCGTGGCGAGGAGCGCCCCGTCTTCGACATGCCCGGCGACGGCATGCGCTACACCCGGGACTCCATGGGTGTGGAGGCGGTGCTGGTGAACGGCGAACTCGCCTGGACCCCCGCCGGCTATACGGAGGCGAAGGCGGGGCGGATCTGCGAGATGGCCTGAGGCCTTTGATCTGGGTCACGGCGGCGGGGCGCGCGGGGCTGGGATAAGCGGGCCGTAGACGCCCTGGCGGCGCCCGAACGGAGGGGGAGATGAGCGTCCAGACCGTGCGGCTCAGCCGCGACGCCCTGATCGAGAAGTACGACGGCCGGGCGCCGCGCTACACCAGCTATCCCACGGCGGTGCAGTTCTCGGACGAGGTGACGCCGGAGATGTACGCGGGCTGGTTGAAGGCCCTGCCCGACGACGAGGCGCTGTCGCTCTACATCCATGTGCCCTTTTGCTCGCGCCTGTGCTGGTACTGCGGCTGCAACACCCGGGCGGTGAACAACCATGGTCCGGTCGCGGCCTATGTCTTCTACCTGGAGAAGGAACTCCTGGCCCTGCACAAGGCCCTGGGCCGGCGGCGGCTGAGGGTCTCGTCCCTCCACTTCGGCGGCGGCACGCCCAACATGCTGACCCCCGAGGACCTGAGGTCCATCATGGCGGCCCTGTCGGCGGCATTCCGCTTTTCCGGCGGGCTGCAGATGGCGGCCGAGCTGGACCCGGAGATCCTGACCCGGGAGTGGGTGGCCACAGCCAGCGTCAACGGCCTGTCCCGCGCCAGCCTGGGGGTGCAGAACCTGGACCGCAAGGTGCAGGCGGCGGTGAACCGCATCGAGGCCTTCGACCACATCGCCGACTGCGTGCGCTGGCTGCGCGAGGGAGGGGTGACTTCCATCAACATGGACCTGATGTACGGCCTGCCGCACCAGACCGTGGCCAACACCCTGGCGACGGTGGATAGCCTCATGACCCTGCGTCCGGAGCGCATCTCCCTGTTTGGCTACGCCCACGTCCCCTGGATGAAGCCGCACCAGAAGCTCATCGAGGAGGCCGCCCTGCCCGGCGCCTCGGAGCGGCTGGACCAGTTCGACGCTGCTGCGGAGCGGCTGGCCTCCGAGGGCTATGTCGGTATCGGCATGGACCATTTCGCCGTGCCCGAGGACGACCTTTGCCAGGCCCAGGCGGAGGGGCGGCTGCGCCGGAACTTCCAGGGCTATACGACCGACGCCGCCCCGGTCCTGATCGGCCTGGGCCCCTCGGCCATCGGCAGCCTGCCCCAGGGCTTTGTCCAGAACGCTTCCCAGGAGCTGGACTGGCGCAAGGCCCTGGACCATGAGCACCTGCCGGTTGCGCGGGGGGTGCGCCTGAGCGCCGACGACCGCCTGCGCGCCGAGATCATCGAGCGGCTGATGTGCGACTTCGCCGTCGACCTGGCCGAGGTCTGCGCCCGGGATGGCCGCAGCCCCCGCGAACTGGTGCACGAGATCGCGCGCCTGGAGGACTTCGCCGCCGACGGCCTGGTGGAGCTGGACGGCTTCCGGGTGAGGATCACCGAAGCAGGCCGGCTCGTCGTTCGCAGCGTCTGCGCCGTGTTCGACGTTTACTTCCGGGAGGCCGAAGGCCGGCACTCACGAGCGCTGTAACGCGGTCCTGGAGGCGAACACCGCGCTGCGGAGGGGGTCAGCTGAGGGGCCGTTGACCCCCTCAGTCAGCTACGCTGACAGCTCCCCCTTGGGGGAGCCATGGCTCAGTCATTCCTCCCCCCAGAGGGAGGCGGCGCGCATGGCGCGTCGGAGGGGGTCAGGGGAGTCAGGCCGTGACCTTCTCCTCGCCGCGCGTCGCCAGCCAATAGAGCACCGGGGTGGCGATGCGGCTGAGCAGGGTCGAGGAAATGAGGCCGCCGATGATGGCGATGGCCAGGGGCGAGTAGAGGCCCGACCGCTCCAGCGCCAGGGGGATGAGCCCGCCGATGGCGGTGACGCTCGTCAGCAGCACCGGCAGGAAACGCACCTCTCCGGCCCGCTCGATGGCCTCGCGCAGGGGGACGCCCTCGCGCCTCAGCTGCTCGGTGAAGTCGACCAGCAGGATCGAATTTTTGATCTCGATCCCGATCAGGGCGATAATCCCGATGATGGCTGTGAAGGACAGGGAGTTACCGGTCAGGGCCAGGGCCGAGACCGCGCCGAACAGGCCCAGCGGGATGATGCCGGCGACGACCAGGGCGCTCTTGAACCGGCCGAACTCCAGGACCAGCACGGCCAGGATGCCGAAGATGGCGATGGTGATGGCCGCGCCCAGGCCCGAGAAGCTCTCCGACTGGGCCTCCGCCTGGCCGCCGTAGCTCAACTTGTAGCCCGGGGGCAGGGCGAGATCCGCCAGCCGGCGCTCGACCTCGGTCGTGACCGTCGAAGCCAGGGCGCCCGGTTCGAGGAAGGCCGAGATAGTCACCGTTCTCTCCCGTTCGAAGCGGTCGATCCGGGCCGGCCCGGTCACGGGCGTCGGCGCGGAGAGGGTCGAAAGGGGCGTCGCCCCGCCGTTGGCGGTGGGCACATAGACAGAGCCCAGGGCGTCGAGTTCATTCCGGTCTCCGACGCCGGTCTGTTCCATGGGCAGGCGCACCTTGACCGAGTAGTCGTCGCCATTGGCGTCCCGGAAACGGGCGGCTTCCTCGCCGCTCAGAGCCAGCCGGACGGTACGCCGGGCCGCCCCCGGGGCGACGCCGAGGGTCGCGGCCTTGGCCTCGTCCAGGCCCAGGTCGAGGTCGGTGCGCTCCACCCGCAGGGGATTGCTGATGTCACGCGCCCCGGGGGTGGCCTTGAGGATCTGCTCGATCCGGTCTGCGCCCGCCTTCAGCACCTCCAGCCGCTCGCCGGTCAGGCGGACCTCGATGGGCGCCTCGACGGGGGGGCCGTTCTCGAACAGGACCAGGGTGATCCGGGCTCCGGGGTACTCGGCGAAACCCTTGCGCAGGCGGGCGACGACGTCCTCGCTCTTGCCGGGCTTCCAGGCCTTGAGGCCGACGAAGACCTCCGCATAGGCCGTGCTGCTCTCCCGCTGCTGCTGGTTGTAGAAGATCTGCGGATTTCCTCGGCCGAGATTGGCCGCTCGCCAGGCGACTTCGGGTTCGCGGGCGAGGACGCCGTCGACATAGCGCAGGGCCTGTTCGGTCCGCGTCAGGGCGGTCCCGTCAGGGAGCTCGATCCGGACCAGGAACTGAGGCGTTTCGGCTGGCGGGAAGAGACTGGTTCCGATCGCCCGGACAATGGGGACGGCGGTCAGGCACAACCCCAGGATGAGCGCCGTTGTCAGGAGCGGCCGGGCGAGTCCGGCGTGAAGGACGGGCGCATAAAACCTCTGGATGCCGCCGCTGATCGTGCGCAGCAGGGCGTTGCCCTCCGGGTCCTCGTGGCGCGACAGAATGCGGCTGGCCAGGAAGGGAATGATGGTCAGGGCGACGACCAGGGAGGCCCCGACGGTCGCAAGAACCGTGACGGGCAGGGACCGGATATAGGCGCCCGAGCCGCCCGGCAGGGCCATCAGCGGCAGGAAGGCCAGCATCAGGGCGGCGGTGCAGCCCACCACCGCCAGGCCGATCTGCCGGGTTCCGTTGATCGCCGCAGTGATCCGGTCCTCACCTTCGCGCATGCGGCGCGCGATATTCTCGACCACCACGATGCTGTCGTCGACCAGGAGGCCGAGGGCCAGGACGAAGCCGGCGATGGACAACTGGTTGAGGGTGAAACCGAAAGCCTGGACCAGGGCGAGTCCGATCAACAGGGACAAGGGGATGGACATCATCACCACAAAACCCGCCCGGATACCCAGCGGCAGGAGGGTGAGAAGGACGAGACCGACGGCGATACCGAAGTCGCGGAACAGTTTCCCCAGACGGTGGTCGACATTCTCTGACTGGAAGAAGGCCCGCTCCAGCTTCACGCCCGCCGGCAGGGTCTTCTCGTGCGCGTCCAGCGCCTGCCGGACCTGGGCTGTGATCCGGCCGACATCCTCGCCATCCTTCTGGGTGACGGTGACGAACACCGCCCGCTTGCCGTTGAACCGGGCCAGATGGCCGGGCTCGTCCTGGGCCCAGGCCACCTCGGCGACGTCGCGCACCCGGACGACGCGCCCCTCAAGGCTGCGCACTGGTGTGTCCGCCACAGACTCTAGCGTCTCGAAGGCGCCGCCCGTCTTGACGTTGAACCGGCGATCGCCCGCCTGCAGGGCGCCCACCGGGGCTTCGGCGCCTCGCGCCCTGAGGGCGTCGGTGACCGCGGTGGCGGGGAGCTGGAGCGCCGCAAGCCTGGCCAGGTCAAGGGAGACCCGCACCTCCGAGGCTGGCGCACCCCAGTAGCGGGCCTGTCGGACGCCGGGCGTCCGGGCGAGGTCCTCGCGAAGGCGCTCCGCAGCCTTTTCAAGCCGACGCATGGGCAGGGTGTCGCTGACCAGGGCCACCTGGACAATGGCCACCTCAGTGGTCCGCGCTCGGCGGACCTCCAGGCGGACGATCCCGTCCGGCAGGGTCGGGCGCAGGGCGTTCACCTCGCGCACCACCTCGTCGTACTTCCGTTCGGGATCGACGTCGTAGGTGAACTCCACGTCCACGACTCCGACGCCATCCTGGCTGGTGGAGCGCAACTGGTCGACCGAATCGAGGCCATCGATGGCCTCTTCAATAGGATCGACGATCAACTGCTCCACCTCGGCCGGCTCGGCGCCGGGCAGGACCGCCTGGACGATGACGATCGGCAGGGGGAAGTGCGGGTCTTCCGACCGCGGTGTCGAGAGGAAGGCGTTGACCCCCAGGGCCGCCAGCAGGGCGAAGGCGACGAGGGTGAACTGCCAGCGGCGAACCGCGAAGCCGGCGATATCCAGGTTCATTTGAGAGCGCCCGACAGGGCGCTGGCGTCAGCGATCCGCACGCGCTCGCCGTCGCTGAGGAAGCCGCCGCCGGCGGTGACCACCCGGTCGCCGGGAGCAAGACCGCGCAGGCGCGCATGGTCGCCGTCGAAGCCGAGGAAGACGACCTGGGTGCGGGTCACCCGGTCGCCCTTGAGGCGGAAGACATAGGCGCTCTGGCCGCTGGCCTCGATCACGGCTTCGGCGGGCGCCCGGACGACGTCCTGAACCCCGCCAGAGGCTGGGAAGACCGCCTTGGCGGTCAGACCGCTGCGCAGATCCGGCCGGCCCGGCACCTCGATCTCCACCGCCACGGCGCCGGTGCGGGGGTCCGCGCCCTGGCCGACCCTCACCACCCGTCCAGCGAGCGCTTCGCCGGGCAGGGAGTCGATCACCGCCCTCACCTCCTGCCCGATGGCGACCCGCGAGATGTCGCGATCGGCGACCGGAACGCGCAGAACGAGGGGGCTGGAGAGATCGGCGATCCGCAGGACGGTCTGACCCGGCTGGACCACCTCGCCGGCCTGGGCCAGCCGTTCGAGAACCACGCCGCCGGCGGGTGCGATCAGACGCGACCATCTGCCGTCGAAGGCGGCGGCGTCGTAGGCCGCCTGGGCGGCCGTCACGGCCGTCCGGCGATCCTCAAGCCGCTGCGTGCTGATGTAGCCCTGGTTGAAGAGGGTCTCGTCGCGGCGCAGATCGCGACGGGCCCGCTCCAGGTCCGCCGACGCCTGGGTGACCCGGGCGTTCACCGCCGCTGGATCGATACGGGCGAGCACTTGACCGGAGGACACCGGGTCTCCGGCGTCGACGGTGAGGGCCGTCATGACCCCTCCGACTCGGAAGGACAGGTTCATCTCCCGTTGCCGCTCAAGGGCGCCGCTGACGGTCAGGCCGCCGCCCGACCCGTCCGGCTCAACGAGGGCGGTCTCGACCGCCGGGGGCGGGGGAGGGGCCGGATCACCGGCAGGGCTGCAGGCCCCGAGGACCAGAAGACCGGAGGCCAGCAACGCCGAAAGGGCGGTGGGAGACCGCAGACGTCGGAGGGGCGGGGCCATGGCGATACACCAGTAAAGCTATCAATCTTCGCTTATCACTGATAAGGAAAGCTTCCTTGTCAAGCTGGACCCGGCTTTAGGTGAGGTGAATTCGACGTCATGAATCCCGTGGAAGGTCGGTCGACCCGGAAGCCGAGAGGGCGCGGACCTGAACGCCGCGAGGAGATCCTCAACGCCGCCCTGCGTCTGTTCTCGCAGTCCGGAGTGATGGCCGTCTCGACGCGGGATATCGCCGGGGCGGTCGGGATCTCGCAGCCTGCGCTCTACGCCCATTTCCGCAACCGGGACGACCTGTTGACGGAGCTGTCCGAGCGGGCCTTCAGCGAACTCGAACAGCGCATGAGCGCCCTTTCCGCAGACGCCATGACGGGTCGCGCCGCCTTCCTGCGGTTCTGCCGGATCTATATCGACTTTGGACTGGAACAGCCGGACGCCTATCGCATGGCCTTCATGCTGGAAAAGCGCAGATCCCGCTTTGAGACCCTGGATCCACGCATCCTGGCGGCGGGACTGAAGACCTTCCAGTGCTTCGAGGAGCGCCTGGCGCGCCTGGTCTCCAGGGGCTTGACCCGGCCCGGCGAGGCGCGGCTGCTGGCCCAGACGCTCTGGGCGGGACTGCACGGCCTGGTCTCGCTGTGGCTCGCCCGCCGGGAGTTTCCCTGGGCAGATCGCGAAACCCACATCACCCGGTACCTCGACATGCTGGCGGATGGTCTCTTTCAGCCTGAAGGCGTCACCCCCCGCCGTTGATATTGACCTTCTGCCCGTTGGCGTAGGGATTGGCGGACGAGACCAGCCAGGTCACCGCGGCGGCCACGTCCTCAGGAGTCGAGACCCGGCCGAAGGGCGAGCGGGCGTCCAGCTCATGGATATCGGCGAGGCCGGTGGTGGCCTTGGTCAGGCGCTTGCCCATCTCGGTGACCGTCAGGGACGGGGCGACGATGTTGCAGCGGATGCCATGGGCCCGTTCCTCCTTGGCGATGGTCAGGGCCAGGGCCTCCATGGCCGCCTTGCCCATGTTGTAGGGCCCGCCGCGGGCCGCCATGCCCATCGTGGCCACCGAGGAGATCATGATGATGTCGCCCCGGCCGCGGGTCCGCATCTGCGGAATCAGCAGCTTGCAGAGATAGTGCGGACCGAAGGCGTGGACGCGGACGACCCGTTCCATCTCGGCCGGGTCTGTGTCGGCCACCGACCGGCCGCGGCTGGCGATTCCGGCGTTGTTCACCAGGATGTCGACCCCCCCAAAGTC
>CANGRP010000096.1 GCA_947456005.1 Caulobacteraceae bacterium | reverse complement strand
GTCCAAGGGCCGGTCAACCCCCTGATCAGGCGGCGATCTCGACGTCCTCCGGTGCTGGCGCAGGGCGCCCCAGGATCATGTCAGCAGCCTTCTCGGCGATCATGATGGTGGGCGCATTGGTGTTGCCGCCCACCAGGGTGGGCATGACCGAGGCGTCCACAACCCTCAGGCCCTTCAGGCCGCGGACCCGGAGCTGGGAGTCGACCACCGCCATGGGATCGCCATCCGCCCCCATCCGGCAGGTCCCAACCGGGTGATAGATCGTCTCCGCCGTCGCGCGGATCCAGGCGTCGACGGCCTCGTCACCCTGGATATCCTCGCCGGGGAAGAGCTCCTCAGACCTGTAGGGGTCCAGGGCCGGCTGCCTGGCCACCTCGCGCATCATTCGGACGCCCTCGCGCAGGGCGCGGCGATCCTCCTCCGCCGCCAGGTAGTTGGCGAAGATGGCGGGATCGTCGAAGGGATCGGAGGACCTCAGCCCCACCCTGCCCCGGCTCTCGGGCCGCAGCTGGCAGACGTGGAAGGTGAAACCATCCCGCTCCACCACGGTCTTGCCGTGGTTCTGCATGACCGCAAGCACGCAGTGGACCTGCAGGTCGGGGCGGTCGAGATCCGGGCGAGACTTCAGGAAGGCGCCGGATTCCAGGAACTGGCGGCGGCCGATCCCCTTCTTGAACAGGAGGTAGTTCAGCCCGACCAGCAGGGTCTTCAGGCCCTTTCGCTGCGAGTAGATGGTGATGGGCTGGGGGCAGGCCCAGGACAGCGTGACATCCAGGTGGTCCTGCAGGTTCTGGCCCACCCCTGGCAGGGCGTGGACGGTCTCGATCCCGGCGGCGGCGAGGTCGGCGGGATCGCCGATGCCGGACAGCTGAAGGATCTGCGGCGACTGCACGGCCCCCGCGCAGACCAGGACCTCGCGCTTCGCCTTCACGCGGGTCCGGGACCGGGTCTTCTCGTCTGCGTATTCCACACCGGTCGCTACGCCGTCCTCGACGAGAATCCGGGTCGTCCGGGCGCCGGTGACGCAGGTCAGGTTAGGACGGGACATGACCGGGTGCAGGTAGCCTCGCGAGGCGCTCCAGCGTTCGCCGTCATGTACCGTCATCTGATAGGGACCCCACCCCTCCTGCTGGCGGCCATTGAAGTCCCCCGTCAGGGGGTGGCCGGCCTGCTCTCCGGCCCGGATGGCCGCAGAGTAGATCGGGTTGGGGTCGGAGGCCTTGGAGACCTTCAGGGGGCCATCGGCGCCATGCCAGTCGTCAGCCCCGCCCTCGAAGGTTTCCGACTTCTTGAAGTAGGGAAGGATGTCCCGATAGGCCCAGCCCTCCAGGCCCATCTGGCGCCATTGGTCATAGTCCCGGGCGTGCCCGCGGATGTAGATCATGCCGTTGATGGAGGACGACCCGCCCCAGCCCTTGCCCCGCGGCCACCAGAGGCGCCTGTCGTCAAGATGCGGTTCCGGTTCGGTCCAGAAGCCCCAGTTGTGGTCGTTCTTGTCGCCGATCAGTCCGCCGACGCCGGCGGGCATGCGCACCATGAGGGAGTTGTCCTTGCCGCCCGCCTCCAGCAGCAGGACGCGGACCCCGGGATCCTCGGTCAGGCGGGCGGCCAGCACGCAGCCAGCCGAACCGGCCCCAATGATGATGTAGTCATAGGCGTCCATGGGCGGACCTCTCAGCCAGACAGCGTCAGTTGCGCCCTTCTGACGATCTTGGCCGCCCGCGGCAAGGGCCGCGCGTCAACGCCCCTTCCAGTTCGGCGGCCGCTTCTGTGAGAAGGCCAGGGGCCCCTCGACGAAATCCTCCGAAGTGAAAAGGGCCGACACCGCCGGATAGCGGTTCTGGCCCCGGATCGCGGCCTCCAGCGTCGGCTCGTCAAGGCCCTTGAACACCGCCTCCTTGGAGGCCCGGATGGACATGGGAGAGAGCTCGGCGATCTGGCCCGCCCAGCGACGGGCGGCGGCCATCAGTTCCGCGGCGGGGACCACCTCGTTCACGAAGCCCAGTTCCGCCCCCTCGGCGGCCGAGACGCGACGACCCGTCAGGATCATGCCCATGGCGCGCTTCACGCCAATCGCCCGGGGCAGGCGGTGCAGGCCGCCGGCCAGGGCGGCCAGGCCGACCCGCGGCTCGGGCAGGGCGAAGACGGCGCCTTCGGCGGCGACAATGATGTCGCAGGCCAGGGCGATCTCGAACCCGCCGCCCATGGCCACGCCGTTGACCGCCGCGATCAGGGGCTTGTTCAGGTCGAACCGCGAGGTCAGGCCGGCAAAGCCCGTCGGCGGGCTGCGCATTTCCCCGCCCGTCGCCTGATGTTTCAGGTCATTGCCCGCCGAGAAGGCCCGCTCGCCAGCGCCGGTGATGATGCCCACCCACTGCTCGGGATCCGCCGCAAAGGCGTCCAGGGCCTCATGCATCTCGAAGTGGGCCGGCGAGTGCAGGGCGTTCATCACGTCCGGCCGGTTCAGCGTGATGATGGTGACGTGACCCTCACGGTCGACGCGGATGTGTTCGTAGGCCATGGCCCTGCTCCCTGGAGTTTCTCAGTCCAGAAAGCGGGCTCCAGGCCCTCTGGTCAACCCTTGTGGCTCAGGCTGGCGCGATAGCGCTTCCAGTTCTCGACATAGTGCCGGGCGCCCAGGGCGACGGACTGGGCCTGGGCGTCCGAAAGCTCCCGGACCACCTTGCCCGGCGCGCCCATGACCAGGGAGTTGTCCGGGATTTCCTTGCCTTCGGTGATCAGGCAGTTGGCGCCGATCAGGCAGTTCTTCCCGATCCGGGCGCCGTTCAGGATGATGGAGCCGATCCCGACAAGGGTATTGTCACCGATCGTGCAGCCGTGGAGCATGACCATGTGCCCGACGGTGACATTGGCCCCGAGCGTCAGGGGAGAGCCGGTGTCCGTGTGCAGGACCGATCCGTCCTGGACGTTGGAGTTCTCGCCGATGCTGATGGGGTCGTTGTCGCCCCTCAGGGTCGCCCCCCACCAGACCGAGGCGTTTCGCTTCAGGATGACGCGCCCGATCACCGCGGCGTTCGGGGCGATCCAGTACTCGTCGTCCGAGGGCAGTTCGGGCGTCGCATCGCCCAATGAATAGACAGACATCGTCCCTCCCATGACCCTTTGGTGACCGATACGTTCACGCTTCCGCAATACGGTCGGTATCATCTTATTCAGGCGATTCGGGGCTGCGAAGCCTTGGTCGGCGCCTTCATCCCGAATGCGGGAGACCTGATGTCGATGCAAAGCCCCTGGCGGCCACGGCCGCAGGCAGCAGATCGAGGAAGCGGCCCGCCGGGCGCCTTCCGACGGCGCGTCGATGTTTCCAGTACGTTTTTCCAGAGGGGCGGTCCGATCCGGATGCGCCCCTTTTTCACGCCCAGCCGGAGGCCCTCATGACCAAGCGAGCCCTGAAGCGTCAACTGCGCGAAGGCGCCCTGGACCTGACCGAGTTCGACGGGAACCCCCGGATCCGGCGGCTGCCGGTCCAGCGGACCTGGTCTCCCCTGCCCCAGCAGGCCGAGGACGAACGCGACCAGGGATACGTCAAGACGGTGCGACCCATGTCTGAGGGTCAGAAGGCGATGATGGAGGCTGTCGACTCCCACAACCTCGTGCTCGCCCTCGGGCCTGCCGGGACGGGAAAGACCTATCTCGCCATCTCCAAGGCGGTGGAGGCGCTGGAGGCGGGTAAGGTGGGCCGGATCGTGCTGTCCCGGCCAGCCGTGGAGGCCGGGGAGTCCATCGGCTTCCTGCCCGGCGACATGGAGGACAAGCTCGCCCCCTACCTGCGCCCCCTTTACGACGCCCTGTCGGACCGCCTGTCGATGAAGCGTGTCAGGGCCATGATGGCCGAGGGAATCATCGAGATCGCCCCCGTCGGCTTCATGCGGGGCCGCACCCTCAACAACGCCTTTGTGGTCATCGACGAGGCGCAGAATTGCACCTACGTCCAGCTCAAGATGCTGCTGACCCGCCTGGGCTGGCACTCCACCATGGTGGTCACCGGCGACCCCGCCCAGTCCGACCTCCTGCCTGAACTGTCCGGCCTGGGCCCCGTCGCCGAGCGACTGGAGGCGGTCGGGAACATCGCCGTGGTGCGGCTTGCAGAGCGGGACATTGTCCGGCATCCGCTGGTGGCCGAGATGCTGGGGGTCCTCTGACCCCCGGCGCGGCCCTCAGGGCAGGTCTTCGGCGAGGATGGCCATCTCGAACATGAAGGAGCCAGCCTCGTCCTCGTCTTCGAAGACGACGCCGATGAACTCCTCTCCGACATAGACTTCGGCGGAGTCCTTTTGCCGCGGACGCGGCACGACATTGATCCGCGCATTGGCGAAGGTTCCGCGCAGGTGGCCTTCGATCTTGCGGAGGGTGCGTTCGTCCAAGGGTCTGCTCCGTCGATGCACTTGAAGTCCGGGATCGGCGATCCCGGCGGCTGATCCGGGGATCAGATGACGTAGTCGTAGACCACATCCGCGAGGGTGTGGTCCATGCTGCGTGCGGGCTCTTCGCCGGTTGGGCAGTTGATGAGCCTTGCCGGCACGCCGGCGGCCGTGCAGTGGGCGGGCACAGGCTTGAGGACGACGGAGCCGGAAGCGATCTTCGCATAGTCGCCGATCTGGATGTTCCCCAGCACCTTGGCGCCGGCGCCCAGCAGGACCCCTCGCCCGATCTTCGGGTGCCGGTCGCCGCGCTCCGCCCCCGTGCCGCCCAACGTGACGCCCTGGAGCAGGGAGACATCGTCCCCGATCACCGCCGTCTCACCAATGACAATGCCTGTGCCGTGGTCGATGAAGACTCCCGACCCGATGCGAGTGGCCGGGTGGATGTCCACCTGGAAGATCTCGCTCATCCGGCTCTGGAGATAGAAGGCCATGGTCTCGCGGCCCTGCCCCCACAGCCAGTGGGCGATGCGCTGGGTCTGGAGGGCCTGGAAGCCCTTGAAGAAAAGGAAGGGCTGGACATAGCCCTTGCAGGCCGGGTCACGCTCATACACCGCCTTCAGGTCCGCCTCGGCAGTGACTACCAGCTCCGGGGCGGAGCGGTAGGCCTGGATCGCCAGCTCGCGTAGGCTCATGGCCCGCAGCTCCTGGTCGCCCAGCTTGTGGGCCAGCTGGTAGGACAGGGCGTCACCGAGGTTGTCATTGCTGAGGATGACGGCGTTGACCAGCGAGGCCAGGGCGGGCTCTGTCCGGGCCGTGTGTTCGGCCTCGTTCCGCAGGGCGGCCCAGACCGGCGGCGCGGCGCGCGGGTCGATCACTTCGAGTGTCTTGGTCATCCGGTCACTCCCCCGCTGACGCTCGTTCCTAGCATAGGGCGGCGACGGCGCGAATCCCCTGCTTGCGCCGCTCCACCCGGCGTCTATGTGAGGCCTCAGGTTCAAAGAGGCTTAAAATGACATCCAGGTCCCGGACAGCCCCTCCCCCCGCCCCGACCTTCGGCGAACCGGTCCCGCAGCCGGAGGCGCCGCAGGTCCTGGACTTCCTGGCGCGACGGCGCTCATCGTCCGCCATGACCCTCGGTGGTCCGGGGCCCTCAATGGCGGAGATCGAGACCTTGATACGGCTGGCGAGCCGGGTCCCGGATCATGGGAAACTGGCGCCCTGGCGGTTTGTTGTGCTCATCAGCGAGAACAAGGTCGCCTTTGCAGACCGCCTGGAGGCCCTCGCAAGATCGCGGGGCGACGACCGCGCCGTGGGCAAGCTGGGCAAGCTGCGGACACCTCCCGCCTGCATCGCAGTGATTTCCCGACCGCGCGAGGCGGACATCCGCGAGTGGGAACAGGTCCTGTCGGCGGGCGCGGTCTGCACCACCCTGCTCTACGCCGCCAGCGCCATGGGCTACGGCGCCAACTGGATCACCGACTGGTACGCCTACGACGCCGAGGCCTGCGCCGTGCTGGGCTTGTCGGAGGCCGAAAGGGTCGCCGGCTTCATCCTGATGGGCGAGGCCCAAGAGCCGCCGCGGGAACGGGAGCGTCCGATACCCGAAGACCTGGTTTCGACCTGGACGGCCTGACGCAGGGCGTCAGCCCCGTCCCCGGTAGGGAGCCACCCCCTGGTCCGGCAGCCAAAGACCCTCCGGCGGGGCTCCGGTTTGCCAGAAGACGTCAATGGGGATCCCGCCTCGCGGGTACCAGTAGCCGCCGATCCTGAGCCAGAGCGGCTCAGCCGTCTCAACCAGGCGGCGGCCGATCGACAGGGTACAGTCCTCGTGAAAAGCGCCGTGATTCCTGAATGATGACAGGAAAAGCTTTAGTGACTTGGACTCCACCAGCCAGTCGCCGGGCGCATAGTCTATGACCAGGGTCGCAAAGTCCGGCTGGCCCGTCACCGGGCACAGGGATGTGAACTCCGGCGCCGTGAACCGGGCCAGGTAGGTCTGCCCCTTCTGCGGGTTGGGCACGCGTTCAAGGACGGCGGCCTCGGGACTATCAAAGCCCGACACCACCTGGCCCAGTTGGGTGACCTGGATCTCGCTCATGGAGGCCGATTACCCCGCGCGCGCCCTGCGGGCAAGCGACGGGGAGGGCCTCAGATGGTGTAGTCGGGCTCACCCTCGAGCCAGGCGGTGATGGTCTCGGCGGCATCCGGGGCGGACACCTGGGTGGTGTCGATGCGGATGTCAGGGGACTCCGGCGGCTCGTAGGGACTGTCGATCCCCGTGAAATTCTTGAGCTCGCCGGCCCTGGCCTTGGCGTACAGGCCCTTGACGTCGCGCTGCTCCGCCACCGCCAGGGGCGTGTCCACGAAGACCTCAACGAAGTCGCCCTCCGGCATCAGGCTGCGCGCCAAGGCCCTTTCGGCCCGGAAGGGCGAAATGAAGGAGACCAGGACGATCAGGCCGGCGTCGGCCATCAGCCGGGCGACCTCGGCGACGCGCCGGATGTTCTCCACCCGGTCCTCGTCCGTGAAGCCGAGATCCCGGTTGAGGCCGTGCCGGATATTGTCCCCGTCCAGCAGGTAGGTATGCCGCCCCATCGCATGAAATTTCTTCTCCACCATATTGGCGATAGTGGATTTTCCGGATCCGGACAGCCCCGTGAACCAGATGACGCGACCCCGGTGCCCCTTCAGGGCGGCGCGCGCCGTCCGGTCGACGTCAAGGGCCTGCCAGTGGACGTTCTGGCTGCGCCGAAGGGCGAAGCGGATCATGCCCGCCCCCACCGTCCTGTTGGTGATCCGGTCGATCAGGATGAAGCCGCCCAGGTCGCGGCTCTCGGCATAAGGCTCGAAGGCCAGGGGCGCGTCCGTCGAGATGTTGCAGACGCCAATCTCATTCAGATCCAGTCTTTTGGCGGCCAGATGTTCAAGTGTGTTCACGTTCACCCGGTACTTGGGCTCGGTGATCGAGGCCGAAACCGTCCGCGTTCCCAGCTTCAGGAGGTAGGGGCGCCCCGGCAGCATGGGCGCCTCGTCCATCCAGACCAGGGTTGCCTCGAACTGGTCGGCGACGCTGACCGGCGCGTCCGCCTGCGCCAGGACATCGCCCCGGCTGATGTCGATCTCGTCCTCCAGGGTCAGGGTGACCGACTGGCCGGCCTGGGCCTGCGGGGCCTCCGAGGTTCCCGTAATGACCTGTCGGACCCGGCTTTCCCGCCCGGAGGGCGAGACCCGCACCGA
The DNA here is from genome assembly GCA_947456005.1 of Caulobacteraceae bacterium. Classification (GTDB taxonomy): domain Bacteria; phylum Pseudomonadota; class Alphaproteobacteria; order Caulobacterales; family Caulobacteraceae; genus Phenylobacterium. The sequence continues at coordinate 1,370 of CANGRP010000096.1, read as the reverse complement.
ATCGCCGGGACGCACGGTCCCCGCGGAGATCAGGCCCGAGAAACCCCGGAAGTCGAGATTGGGGCGATTCACCCATTGGACCGGCAGGCGGAAGGGCTGGCCGGATGCATCGTCGCCCACCGGCGCCGTCTCCAGCCAGGACAGGAGGGTGGGCCCGTCGTACCAGGGGGCGCCGCCGCCAGCCACGGCGACATTGTCCCCTTTCAGGGCGGACATGGGGATGGCCTGGAAGGTCTCCAGCCCGATCTGGGCGGCGAAGGCTCGGTAGTCGGAGACGATCCCGTCGAAAACCTCCTGGGACCAGCCGACCAGGTCCATCTTGTTCACGGCGACGACCACGTGCCGGATGCCCAGCAGCCGGACCAGGTAGGAGTGCCGTCGGGTCTGGGTCAGGACCCCTCTTCGGGCGTCGATCAGGATGACCGCGGCGTCCGCCGTGGAGGCGCCCGTGACCATGTTGCGGGTGTACTGCTCATGCCCGGGCGTATCGGCGACAATGAACTTCCGCCGGTCCGTAGAGAAGCATCGGTAGGCGACATCGATGGTGATGCCCTGTTCCCGCTCGGCGGCGAGGCCGTCGACAAGCAGGGCGAAGTCGATCTCCCCGCCCTGGGTGCCAACGCGCCGGGAGTCCGCCTCGAGGGCCGCCAGTTGGTCCTCGAAGATCATCTTGGAGTCGTAGAGCAGCCGGCCGATCAGGGTGGACTTGCCGTCGTCCACCGAGCCGCAGGTCAGGAACCTCAGAAGGCTCTTCGTCTCATGGGCCTTGAGGTAGGCCTCGATATCGGTGGCGATGAGGTCGGACTGGTGGGCCATCAGAAGTAGCCCTCCTGCTTCTTCTTCTCCATCGAGGCCGCCTGGTCGTGGTCGATCACCCGGCCCTGGCGCTCGCTGGTGGTGGTCAGGAGCATCTCCTGGATGATGTCCGGCAGGGTGGCCGCCGTGCTCTCGACGGCTCCCGTCAGGGGGTAGCAGCCCAGGGTCCGGAAACGGACCGACTTCTGCATCGGGACCTCGCCCGGCCGCAGGGGCATGCGGTCGTCGTCCACCATGATGAGGGTCCCGTCGCGCTCCACCACCGGGCGGACGTCCGAGAAGTAGAGGGGAACGATGGGGATGTTCTCCAGGTGGATGTATTGCCAGATGTCCAACTCGGTCCAGTTGGAGATCGGGAAGACCCGGATCGACTCTCCCGGGTTCTTCCTCGTGTTGTAGAGCCGCCAGAGTTCCGGCCGCTGGTTCTTCGGGTCCCACCTGTGCTGGGCGGACCGGAAGGAGAAGATCCGCTCCTTCGCCCGGCTCTTTTCTTCGTCGCGCCGCGCGCCGCCGAAAGCGGCATCGAAGCGATACTTGTCCATCGCCTGGCGCAG
>CANGRP010000095.1 GCA_947456005.1 Caulobacteraceae bacterium | reverse complement strand
AGCTCCGACCGAAGGCCGGTGAGCGGGTCTGCTGAGATTCCGTTGACCCCCTCCGCCGCGCTTTCGCGCGCCACCTCCCCCGGGGGGGAGGAATTAGAGCGGTCAATTGCTCCCCCAAGGGGGAGCTGTCAGCGAAGCTGACTGAGGGGGTCAACGGCCTCTCAGCCGCCCCTCCTCTGCTCCCCGCCACGGGGAGCTCCCAGCGAAGCCGGGTGGGCAGGCCGTTGGGCTTCAGAACCTAACGCCGGTCCACGGACGAGTGGCCGCCGGGCTCGCCGGTCAGGCCTTCCAGCACCGCAGCCTCGTCATAGGCCACCTCGGTATGGCCATCCCGCTCATCCAGCTGCCTGCGGATTTCGGCGTGGGCGGTGGCGTCCAGCTTGTAGCCGATGAAGCAGGCGCCCGCGAGCATGACGAAGATGATCGGGCCGATGATGAAGGCCAACTCCAGCCCCAGCACCTGCTCGGGGGTATTCGTGGCGCCCGCCTTGGCGTCGTAGCCGACTAGGGCGAGGACGTTGAAGGTTAGGAAAATCGAAAAGGCCCCGGCCAGCTTGCTGGTGGCTGCAGTAAGCGCATAGAGGAGTCCGATCTGCTCGCGCCCGCCCTCCAGTCGGAGCTCGTCGCCGACATCCGCGGTGATGGCGCGGATCATGACCCCGAAGCCGGCGGCGAGGGCGCCTTCGATGGCCATGGCGGGGACAAACCAGGCGAAGTTCCCCTTCGGCAGGAACAAAAGCAGGATCAGGCCCAGCGAGTAGAGGGTGGTCGTCAGCATCAGCGCCCGGTGCTTGCTGATGCGGTTGGCCAGGGCGGCCGTGAGCGGCGCGCCCACAAAGCCGGCGACGATGTAGACCATCAGCAACAGGCTGGCGCCAGTCTGCGAGAAGCCCCGTGTGCTGGTGAAGAAGAACATGTACAGGGCGGCCATCCAGCCTGGCCCGAGGGTGACGAAGAGGTCCGCCGCGAGGATCCGGAGGACGTTCCCGCGGCTGAAAAGCTTGGCGTAGTCGGCCAGCGTGAAGCGGCCGCCGTCGTCGCGGCTGATGGTCTCCGGGGTCGGGATCACCGCGATCAGGAGGGTGATGGGGATCATGACCATGACGAACTAGCCTATGGCCTGGATCGGGTTGACGTCCTTGACGCCCGTCTGCTCCAGCAGGATCGGGATGGCGAGGGCCGTCAGGGATCCGATCACGCCCACAGCGGTCAGAATCCCGAAAATCTTTGATCTCTGCTCGTAGGTCTTGGCGAGGACGGCGGCCCAGGCGGAGTGCGAGAGCCCCATGATCGACTGGCCGAGGTACATGGCCAGCAGCCAGATCACCAGGTAGGCGAGCGTCGCGCCCTTGGGCGCGTTGTAGAGCATGTAGACGGAGACGATCAGCACCGGCGCGCCGGCCATCATCCAGACCCTGTACCGCCCGAACCGGGTTCGCGTACGGTCCATGCCAAGGCCGATCACCGGATCCAGCCAGATGTCCATCAGCCTCACAAGGCCGAAGGCTCCGCCGACGACGGCGAGGCTCACGCCGAGCTGGCTGGCGAAGTAGGGGGGAGCTGGACCCCCACGGACAGGCCGAGCGCGGCGAGGGGAAGGCTGATGGCGGCGAAGGCGAGGGAGGCGGACAGACTGAGCCGGCCGCCCGACGGCGCCTGTTTGACTTGCGACACGCTATCACTCCTCCCCGTTCGCCCGGTGTCCCCGGGTCGTGCGGAAGGATAGGCCGCGCCCCCCCTGTCAGGGCAAGGGAAATCGAGGCCCAGATGGCGCCTTAGCCGCCCTGCATCTTGCGGAAGAACTTCCCGCTCTGCTCGCCGCCGTTGACATAGGCCTTCTGGCCGCCTGGGTCGGTGATGCGGGCGAAGTTGTCCCGGACCTCCTCAACCGACAGCCCGCCCTCGCCAAGATAGACGCCTTCGGTCTCGTAGATGCGGGCCTGGGCGAAGGCGCCGGCGCCGGCTGTCAGGATCACACCCGTCGGGGCCTCTTCTGAGACCAGGTACACCACCGCCGGGGTCACATACTCCGGCTTCAGCTTCTCCAGGACCTCGGCGGGCATCAGGTTCTCGGTCATCCGGGTGGCGGCCACCGGGCTGATGGCGTTGACGTGGATGTTGTTCTTCTGGCCCTCCAGCTTCATCGTGTTCATGAAGCCGATCAGGGCCAACTTGGCTGCGCCGTAATTGGCCTGACCGAAGTTGCCATACAGGCCCGTGGAGGAGGTGGTCACCAGGATCCGTCCGTAGTTCTGGGCCTTCATGATCTCCCAGACCGCCTTGGCCGGCTTCACCGTGCCCATGACATGAACATTCATCACGGCCTCGAAGTCGGACATCTCCATCTTCGAGAACGACTTGTCCCGCAGGATGCCGGCGTTGGCGACCAGGATGTCGATGCGGCCCCAGGCGTCCATGGCCTGCTTCACCATGTTGGCGACACCGGCGTCGTCGGTCACCGACCCGCCGTTGGCGATGGCCTCGCCGCCGAAGGCCTTGATCTCGGCCACCACGGCCTCGGCCGCGGTGGACGAACCACCCGAGCCGTCGACGGAGCCGCCCAGGTCGTTGACCACCACCTTCGCGCCGCGCCGGGCGAGCTCGAGGGCGTGCTGCCGGCCGAGGCCGCCGCCTGCGCCCGTGACGATCGCCACCTTACCGTCAAACCGGATGTCCGCCATCTGAAGGCTCCCTGCCCAAGTTGAATTCGGGCGGGTTTGTGCGGCGGGGGAGGGCGGGCGTCAAGCCGCGCGTCAGGCGCCGCCCTTCAGGAAGCGCACCAGCACCCGCTGGCCGATCAGAAAGGGGGCGTCGCCTGCGCTGACCACCACCTCCACCACCCGTTCGTCCTTGCGCTCGGACGGATCGTCCGACTGCAGTCGCCGGGCGCCGAACACCGCCGAGATCCTCAGGACCTGGCCGGGATAGCTTTTTCCCGGCTCGCCCTCGGGGCTGATCTCCACCGCCTGGCCCACGGTCACCGCAGGCAGAGAGCCTTCAGTCATCTCCGCCCGGACGATACGCGGCGTCCTGGGCTCCAGGTCGAACAGGGTCGAGACGTTCAGGGTCGAGGCGCCGGCGCCCGGGTTTGCGTAGCGTCGGGCGATCCGACCATCCACGGGGGCGCGGACGATCGTCAGTTCAAGCTCGTACTGGGCCTGGGCCAGGGCCGCTCGGGCGGTGTCCACCGCCGCATGTCCGGACGCCAGATCGGCTTCGGCCTGCCGGACCTGGTCGTCCGCCTGGTCGAGCTTCTGGGCGGCGACGAAGTTCGATCCGACCAGACCCTGTAGCCGTTCACGCTCGCGACGGGCGGTGGAGACGGCCACCTCCAGACCGGCGAGGCGCGCCCGGGCCTCCCCGAGCGCCGCCGAGGCGCGCGCCGCCGCCAGGCGGGGCTCATCGTCCTCCTGGCGAGCCAACACCTGGCCTTGTGTCACTACGTCGCCCTCGTTCACCAGGACGTCGCGGATGATACCCGCCCGGCGTGCGGCGACCGGGATCATGCCGCCTTCGACGTCGACCTTGCCGTTTGCGGCTGCGGCGTAGGGCGAGACGGCCGGCGCGGCGGCGGGCTCAGGCTCCGGGATGGCCAGCATCCTCCAGGCCGCCAGGCCGGCTCCAGCCGCCACCAGGAGGATGAGCCCCCAGACCAGGGGTTTGCGCAACAGGCCCGTCATGTGGTCTCCGCCTCCATTCCGGCGATCCGGCCATCCTCGATATGGATGACCCGATCGGCCCAGGCTTCAAGTCTGTGGTCGTGAGTGACGCAGATCACTGCAGCGTCATGCTCGCGCGCCGCACGCTGCAGGAGGCCGACCACCCTCTGTCCGTTTTCCCCGTCCAGGGCGGAGGTGGGTTCATCTGCAAAGATCAGTTCCGGCTGCTTCGCCAGGGCCCGGGCGATGGCCACCCTCTGTTTCTCCCCACCCGAAAGCTCCGCCGGGCGCAGGGAGAGGCGCGGCGTCAGCCCCACCTCCTCCAGGGCCTCCGCCGCCCGGCGCCGGGCCTCGCCCCGGGGGCGCCCCGCGAACGTCAGGACCTGGGCGACCTGGTCGAGGGCGGTAAGGGCTGGGAACAGGTTGAACCCCTGGAAGATGAAGCCGCAGTGATCCATCCGGAACCGGTCGATCGCCTCGGGCCTCTGCCGCCACAGATCTGTCCCCAGGGCGTTCACGGTTCCGCTGTCCGGGCGCAGCAGGCCGGACAGGACCGCCACCAGGGTCGACTTGCCGGACCCTGAGGGGCCCATGACGAGGGTGATCTCGCCCCGGCGAGCGTTGAAGTCGACGTCGTCCAGAACGGTGAGGCTCGCCCCGCCGGAGGCGTAGCGCTTGGTCAGGCCCCGCGCCACAATGGCGATATCGCCGCTCATCTCAGCAGCTCCGCGGGCTGGCTGCGGGCCAGGGCGCCCAGGGACAGGAAACCTGAGACCATGGCGATCAGCATCAGCAGGCCGGCAATAAGCGCGACGAAGGGGGGGCTCACGGCCATCGTGACATTCGTGACTCTGGCGAGGCCGAGCACGCCCGCCATAAGACCGGCGGTGGCGATCAGGCCTGCGACCCCGACCCAGAAAGACAGCTCGAGAACCACGCCCCTCAACGCAGACATCGAGACTCCCAGGGCGCGGAGGCTGGCGAACTCGCGGATGTTGGAGGCGATCGCGCCGCGCAGGGTCTGCGAGGTTATGCCCAGTCCGATCAGCACCGACAGAATGAAGGAGAACCCCAGGACGATGCCGACGATCTGCTCCTCCATGAAGGCCTTCTCGTTGGCTTTGGCGAGATCGCCTGGCAGCCAGGCTCGATAACTCCCGTTCGCCCGGGCGTTAAGCGCATCCCTCGCCCTGACGGCCGCCGCAGGATTCTCAAGCCGGACAAGCAGAGGCCCGGTCTTGTCGCCGCGCGTCATCAGGCCCAATCGGATCATGCTGTCCCTGGACACGAACACCTGCGGAGACTGCACATTCGCATAGCCCTCTACCGCGCCCCGGACGACGATGGTCTGTCCGTTGACAATGGCCATATCGCCGACCTGGACGCCCAGAACGCTGAGGCCCGACCGGTCCACCACGGCTGAGAGCGGCGTCTGAAGCGCAGTCATGGTGGCCTGGCCGAAGTCGCGGGGCAGGGTGACGGCGTTAGGCACGGGGTCCACCATCGCGACCAGGACGAAGACCTGCCGCTGGGCTTCTCCTGGACCTGGGATGTTCCTCCAGGTGGCGCCGCTCATCTCCCAGGGGCTCAGGTCGCGGACATCCGGCGACAGATAGATCTGCGGAGCGATCCGGCTGGGCAGTTCAATGGCGGTGGGACCGAAAACACTCTCCACCTTGGGGGGCATGATGATCAGGTCCGCCCGGCTCCGGTCCAGGGTCGCGGTGATGGAGCGGACCAGCCCGGTGATCAGCCCAAAGAGCGAGAGGATCAGCACGCCCGAGAAGGCGAGCGCGATCACCGCCGCCTGATAGCGGCGCCATTCATGGATCAGCGTGGCCAGTGCGAGGGACATGGATGCTCCAGTGGACTCTCCGGGACCAGCATCCCACCCGCCGCATTAATCGAAGGTAAGGTTGCGTTGCGTCAACCCCATCCGGGGCCGGGGGTGGCCACCGGCTACGGTCGCCGCTAGAACCGCCCTCTGAACGCCCGATCAGGGCGCGAACGGATGATGACATGAACCTGAAGCTCGCCGGCGCCCTGGCTGCGGCCGCCCTCACCCTGCCCGCCTCCGCCCTGGCTGACGAGGGGATGTGGACCTTCGACGCCTTCCCCAGTGCGAAGGTGGAGCAATCCCTCGGGGTCAGGGTCGACCAGAAGTGGCTTGACCGCGTCCAGGCCGCCTCCGTGCGCCTGACCAGCGGCTGCTCGGCCTCCCTGGTCTCGCCCGACGGCCTCGTCCTGACCAACCAGCACTGCGTGGTCGAGTGCGCCCAGAACCTCTCCAGCGGCGAGGCCGACTACGTCAAGGACAGCTTCCTGGCCCGCACGCGCGGCGAGGAGCGGACCTGCCCCGGCGTCCAGGCCGAGATCCTCCTGTCCATCACGGATGTCTCGGCGGAGATCACCAAGGTGACCAGCGGCCTTTCAGGCGGCGACTTCATCAAGGCCCGTAACGCCGCCTATGCCCGTCTTGAGAGCGAGGCCTGCGGCAAGTCGCCTCAGACCCGCTGCCAGGTCATCAGCTTCTATCGCGGCGGCCAGCACAAGCTTTACCGGTACCGGAAATACGCTGATGTCCGCCTGGTCTTCGCTCCGGAACTCGGCGCCGCCTTCTTCGGGGGGGATCCCGACAACTTCAACTTCCCCCGCTACGCCCTCGATGTCGCCTTCCTGCGGCTTTACGAGAATGGCAAGGTCGTCCGCACCCCGCAGCACCTGACCTGGGCGGCCCGCGCGCCCCTGCCCGGCGAAGCGACCTTCGTCTCGGGCAATCCCGGTTCCACCGACCGCCTGCTGACCGTCGCCCAGCTGGAAACCCAGCGTGACCTCGCCCTTCCCGTCGGCCAGCTGCAGCGCTCCGAGCTTCGCGGCCGACTGATCGAGTTCTCGCGCCGGGACGCCGAGAGCCGCCGCATCGCCACCGACTCCCTGTTCGGCGTCGAGAACAGCTTCAAGGCCATCTTCGGCCGGCAGTTCGCCCTCAACACGCCCTCGCTCATGGACGTCAAGCGGGCAGAGGAAGCCGACCTTCGGGCCCGGGTTTCCGCCGATCCCGCCCTGGCCGCACGCGTTGGCGATCCCTGGTCAGAGATCGTCGCCATCCAGAAGGTCTATGCCGACCAGTTTCTGCGCTTCCGCCAGCTGGAGTCGGCCTCCGGCGGATCCTCGGACCTCTTCAACTATGCCCAGATCCTCGTCCGCGCGGCCCGCGAGCGCACCCTGCCCAGCACCGAGCGCCTGCCCGAGTTCTCTGACGCCCGCCTGCCCCTGCTTGAGAAGCAGCTCCTCGACGCCTCGCCAGTGGATCCGGCCCTTGAGCAACTGGAGCTGGAGTTCTGGCTGCTCAAGACCCGTGAGTACCTGACCGCCGATGACCCGGTCACCAAGCTGCTCCTCGGCCGCGACAGCCCGGAGGCCCTGTCCCAGGCCCTCGTCTCAGGCTCGAAGCTGGGCGACCCGGCGGTGCGCAGGGCCCTGTGGGAGGGCGGGGAGGCGGCCATAGCCGCGTCCGACGACCCCATGATCCGATACGCCCTGAAGATCGACGCCGAGGCGCGCGCCGTGCGCAAGGCCTGGGAAACCCAGGTCTCGGCTCCCACCGAGGCCGCCGCCGCCCGCATCGCCAGCGCACGCTTCGCGGTCTACGGCGACAAGGTCTATCCGGACGCCACCTTCTCCCTGCGCCTGTCCTACGGGAAGGTCGCCGGCTGGACCTGGCGCGGGACCGAGGTCCCCCCGACCACCAGTATGGCGGGCCTCTACGAGCGCGCCACAGGCGCCGAGCCCTTCCGCGTCGCCGACCGCTGGCTGGCCGCCCGCGACCGCATGAAGCTCGATACGGTCTTCAACTTCGTCACCACCAACGACATCATCGGCGGCAATTCCGGCTCGCCGGTGATCAGCGCCAAGGGTGAGATCCTGGGCGCCGCCTTCGACGGGAACATCCATTCCCTGGGCGGCAACTACGGATATGACGGAACCCTGAACCGGACCGTGGTGGTCTCCACCGCCGGCGCCACCGAGGCCCTGCGCCATGTCTACGGCGCCGACGCCCTGGTCCGGGAGCTTGGGGTCCGCTAGGGGGCGCCGACAAAACAAGACGGGGGAAACCGATGACAGACCTGTTCGCGCCGATGCGCTTCATCCGCGGTCCGGCGATGAAGAACCGGCTGATGCTGGCGCCGCTCACCAACCTGCAGAGCCATCCCGGCGGGACGCTCTCCTATGACGAACATCGCTGGCTCACCCTGCGCGCCCAGGGCGGTTTTGGCCTGACCATGACCGCGGCGGCCCACGTCCAGGCGATCGGCCAGGGCTTCCCCGGCCAGGTCGGCATCTTCTCCGACGTCCACATCCCGGGCCTCGCCCGCCTGGCGGAGGACATCCGCAAGGCTGGCAGCCTGGGGGTCGTCCAGCTGCATCACGCCGGCATGCGCTCACCCGCCGCCCTCATCGGCGAGGCGCCGGTCTGCCCTTCTGAGGACACTGAGACCGGTTCGCGGGCCCTCACCCTGGATGAGGTCCACCGCTTGCGCGACGACTTCATCGCCGCCGCCGTCCGGGCCGACAAGGCCGGCTTCGACGGCGTCGAGATCCACGGCGCCCACGGCTATGTGCTCTGCCAGTTCCTCAGCGCCGAGACCAACCGCCGCACCGACGCCTATGGCGGCTCCCCGGAGAACCGCGCCCGCCTGATCCTCGAGATCATCGACGGCGTCCGCGCCTCGTGCCGGCCTGACTTCAACCTCGGCCTGCGCCTGTCGCCCGAGCGGTTCGGCCTCAGCCTGATGGAGATCCGCGACCTCGCCGGCCGGCTCTTCTCCGAGGCGAAGATCGACTACCTCGACATGTCCCTTTGGGATTGTTTCAAGGAGCCGGTCGAGGAGGCCCATCGCGGCCGGACCCTCATGTCGTACTTCACCGACCTGCCGCGCGGCGAGGTGCGCCTCGGCGTCGCCGGCAAGATCATGAGCGCCGCCGACGCCCGGGCCATGCTGGACGCCGGCGCCGACTTCGTCCTCCTCGGCCGTGCCGCCATCCTGCACCATGACTGGCCGCAGAAGGCCCGCGCCAATCCCGACTTCCGGCCTGTCAGCCTCCCCGTCACCCGGGCCCACCTCGAGGCCGAAGGGCTCGGCCCGCCCTTCGTCACCTACATGGCCACCTGGGCCGGCTTCGTCGAAGGCTAGCCGGCGCGCCAATTGCTCCCCCCTTGGGGACCTCTGCGCTACGCGCCGTCCTGTGCCTTGAGGTGCATTGAGGCGAGGTTTTCTGGCCCTGCCGGGGTGTTTTGAGGGGTTTCGGCGGGATCGGGACGGAGTCCGGGCGCAGCTAGGCCGTGAGGGCTGCGAGGCGT
>CANGRP010000094.1 GCA_947456005.1 Caulobacteraceae bacterium | reverse complement strand
GTCCCATCGGCGGGCGGAAGGGGCGGACCCTGCAGCTGGGCGATGGCGCCTGGCTGGCCAGGGAGACGGGCGTGCCGGTCGCCTACGACTTCCGGACGGTGGATGTCAGGGCGGGCGGGGAGGGCGCCCCCCTGGCGCCCATCTACCACCTGGCCCGAGCGGCGGCTTCGGGCCTGACCGCCCCCCTTGCGGTGCTCAATATCGGCGGGGTGGCCAACCTGACCTGCTGGCAGGGAGGTGACCAGGTCATCGCCTTCGATACAGGCCCCGGGAACGGCCTGATCGACCAGGTCGTGGCGGCGCGGGGGGCGGGAAGGTTTGATGTCGACGGCCGGCTGGCGGCGAGCGGGGTCATTTCCGAGCCGATCCTGTCGCACCTGATGGACCACCCCTGGTTCTCCGAGCCTGCGCCCAAGTCCCTGGACCGTTACGATTTCTCGCCGGCGCCCACGGACGGGCTCTCACTCCCCGACGCCGTCGCCACGCTGACGGCGTTCACGGCGGAAGCGGTGTCGAGCGGGTTCCGGCTGGTCGGGGTCAAGCCTTCAGGATTGATCGTCACGGGTGGCGGACGGCGCAATCCGGTCCTGATGGCGGCGCTTTCGGACCGGCTGGGATGCGAGGTCGTGTCCGCCGAAGCCGTCGGTTGGCGGGGTGATGCGCTTGAAGCCGAGGCCTTCGCCTTCCTCGCGGCGCGCTGCCTGCGCGGCCTGCCGATCTCCTGGCCTGGCACGACCGGGGCGCCGGCGCCGATGACCGGCGGACGGATCGCCCGGCCCTAGGCCCGCAGGGGTCAGCCCCCCTCGGCCAGCCGTCGGTCGAGATAGGCGCCGACCCGGGACTCTACCTCCGGAAGGTGCTCGGTCCAGAAATGGCTGGCGCCGTCGACGACCTCATGGTCGATGACAATGCCCTTCTGGGTGCGCAGCTTGGAGACCACCTTCTCGACCTCCTGCGGCGGGGTCACGGTGTCGGCGCCCCCGTGCAGCATGAGGCCCGAGGCCGGGCAGGGGGCCAGGAAGCTGAAATCGTACATGTTGGTCGGCGGCGAGACCGAGATGAAGCCGTCGGTCTCGGGCCGACGCATCAGGAGTTGCATTCCGATCCAGGCGCCGAAGTCGAAGCCCGCCACCCAGCACTGGGCGGCTGCGGGGTTGGTGGCCTGGAGCCAATCCAGGGCGGTGGCCGCATCCGCCAGCTCGCCGATCCCGGAGTCGAACTCGCCCTGGCTGCGGCCGACGCCGCGGAAGTTGAACCGCAGCACGGAGAAGCCGCGCTTCATGAAGAGGTGAAAGAGCTGGACCGCGACCGGATGGTTCATCTGGCCGCCGGCCCGGGGGTGCGGGTGAAGGATCAGGGCGATCGGCGCATTCTCGATCTTGCCCGCGGTGTAACGCCCCTCGATGCGGCCGGCCGCGCCGGTCAGAACCACCTCTGGCATGTCGCCTCCTCAAGTGGAGCCCGAATAGTTGACTATCGTGCTTGGTCTTCCTAGATCGCACACGCCAGCCCCTGACCGGCCCCGCGCGAAGCGGCGGCTTTAGCACAGGGGCCAGCGGCAAGGCTCGAAAAAAGACGAACCTTCTGGGGTCCGCCACATGCGACTGAGCACTAAGGGACGATATGCGGTCATGGCCATGGCCGACCTGGCCCGCCGGCAGGCGGAGTCGGCGGAGCGCGCCATTGCCTTGTCGGACATCGCCGCCCGGCAGGAGATCTCGCTCTCCTACCTGGAGCAGCTCTTCGCACGCCTTCGGCGCCAGGGCCTGGTCCAGAGCCATCGCGGCCCCGGCGGCGGCTACCGGCTGGCCCGGTCTGCGGCGGCCACCAGCATCGCCGAGATTGTCCTGGCGGTGGACGAGCCCCTGCGCGCGACGCGCTGCGGCGCCAAGTCGCCGGGCTGCATGATGAACGGCGAGCGCTGCCTGACACATGACCTGTGGGAGGAGACAGGCCGCCAGATCGAGGCCTGGCTGGCGTCGGTATCCCTTGAGGATGTCGTGACGGGCCGGGTCGGCGCCGGACGGAGGGCGGCATGACCGCCCCGGGCGTCTACCTGGATCACTGCGCCACCTCGCCCCTCCGTCCAGAGGCCCGCGCCGCCATGACGGCGGCCTTCGACGTCGTCGGCAATCCGAGCTCTGTCCACGCCGATGGCCGGGCGGCCCGCGCCCTGCTGGAGCAAGCCCGGAGCCAGGTGGCGTCCCTGGCGGGAGCGAGGCCAGCCTCCGTCACCTTCACCAGCGGTGGCACCGAAGCCAATGTCCTGGCTGTCCGAAGCGCCGTTGCGGCGGGCTCCCGACGCTTGCTGGTCTCCGCCATCGAGCACGACTGCGTCCGAGAATCGGCCCTGTCCAGCGGGGTGGAGGTGGTCGAGCTTCCTGTCCTGCCGAACGGCGTGATCGACCTTGAGGCCCTCGAGGCGGCCCTCGATGCCTGGCCGCCGGTCGCCGGTCCGGTCTTCCTGGCCCTGATGGCCGCCAACAACGAGACGGGGGTGATCCAGCCCGTGCGCGAAGCGGGCGAGCGCGTGCGGGCGGCGGGCGGCTGGCTACATGTCGACGCCGTCCAGGCGGCGGGGCGCCTCTCCGTTGGGCTGGACCTCTTCTGCGCCGACACCCTGGCCCTCTCGGCCCACAAGCTGGGCGGCCCTCAGGGGATCGGCGCCCTCGTCGCCGGTCCGCGCAGCCGGATCGCCCGGGACCTGCCCGGCGGCGGCCAGGAGCAGGGGCGGCGGGCTGGGACGCAGAACCTGATCGGCGCCGCCGGCTTTGGCGCCGCCGTGGCGGCCGCCCTGGCTGCCGGACCTACCGATCCCGTCGCCCGGAACCAGGCCGCCGAAAGGCTGACGAAGGCCGGGGCCCGCGTGGTCGGGGCCGATGCCCCACGGCTGGCCGACGTCCTGTGCATCGCTGCGCCGGACATTTCCTCTGAGATTCAGGTCATGGGCCTGGACCTCGCCGGGGTGAGGGTCAGCGCCGGGGCCGCCTGCTCCAGCGGCAAGGTCAAGCCCAGCCGCGTGCTGGAGGCCATGGGCATGGGAGAACTCGCCGGCTGCGCCATCCGCCTGAGCGGAGGCTGGTCCACCGGACCGGAAGACTGGCGGATCGCCGCCGAAGCCTGGATCGACCTGAAGACCCGGCGGGATTTACTCCGTCACCCGGCTGCGGCCTGAGGAGCAGACAGATGGTCGCCGTCAAGGACACAGTGGATCAGGTCGCCGGGCTCGAGAAGTACGAGCACGGGTTCGTCACCGAGATCGAGCAGGAGTTTGCACCCAAGGGCCTCAACCGCGACACGGTGGCCTTCATCTCGGCCAAGAAGGAAGAGCCCGAGTGGATGCTGGCCTGGCGGTTGGAGGCCTTCGAGCGCTGGAGCGCCATGGAGTCGCCGGACTGGGCCCGGGTGAGCTTCCCGCCGATCGACTACCAGGACGCCACCTACTATGCCGCGCCCAAGACGAAGGTCGGTCCCGCCAGCCTGGAAGAAGTCGACCCCGAGCTCCTCAGGACCTACGAGAAACTGGGCATCCCCCTTCGTGAGCAGGAGGTGCTGGCCGGGGTGACGGGCGCGCCGCGCTATGCGGTCGACGCGGTCTTCGACTCCGTCAGCGTGGTCACCACCTTCAAGAAGGAGCTCGCCGAGGCCGGGGTCATCTTCTGCTCCATGAGCGAGGCGGTGCGCGAGCACCCGGAGCTGGTCCGCAAGTACCTCGGCTCAGTGGTGCCGGTGAGCGACAACTATTTCGCCTGTCTGAACTCCGCGGTCTTCTCGGACGGCAGCTTCGTCTATGTGCCCCCGGGCGTGCGCTGCCCGATGGAGCTGTCGACCTATTTCCGGATCAACGCCGCCGGCAGTGGGCAGTTCGAGCGCACCCTGATCATCGCCGATAAGGGGGCCTACGTCTCCTACCTGGAGGGCTGCACCGCCCCCATGCGCGACGAGAACCAGCTGCACGCCGCCGTGGTGGAACTGGTCGCCCTCGAGGACGCCGAGATCAAGTACTCCACCGTCCAGAACTGGTACCCGGGCGATCCGGAAACCGGGAAGGGCGGTATCTACAACTTCGTCACAAAACGCGCCGACTGCCGCGGCGACCGCTCGCGGGTGTCCTGGACCCAGGTCGAAACCGGGTCGGCGATCACCTGGAAGTATCCCTCCTGCATCCTGCGGGGCCGCGAGAGCGTGGGGGAATTCTACTCCATCGCCATCACCAATGGCCGCCAGCAGGCCGATACCGGCACGAAGATGATCCACCTGGGCGAGGGGACGCGCTCGCGCATCATCTCCAAGGGGATCAGCGCCGGCCGGTCTTCGAATACCTACCGGGGGCTCGTGTCGGCCCACCCGAAGGCGAGGGGCGCGCGCAACTTCACACAGTGCGACAGCCTGCTGATCGGCAAGACCTGTTCCGCCCACACGGTCCCGTACATCGAGGCGCGCAATGGCGCCTGCACTTTTGAGCATGAGGCCACCACCACCCGGCTCTCGGAGGACCAGCTCTTCTATGCCCGGCAGAGGGGGCTCTCCGAGGAGGAGGCCGTCCAACTTCTGGTCAACGGGTTCGTCCGTGATGTCCTCCAGGAACTGCCCATGGAGTTCGCCGTGGAGGCCCAGAAACTCGTCGCCATCTCCCTGGAGGGCAGTGTCGGATGACCTCATTCGCCCTGACCGAGACCTCCGACCTTCCTCGCGAGCGCGGCCTGAAACTGGACCGCACCCGCAACGCCGTCATCCTCGCCCAGTTCCTTGCCGACGAGTCCCCCTCATGCTGAGCCTTCAAAACCTTCACGCCCGGGTCGGCGACCGCGAGATCCTCAAGGGCCTCACGCTCGAGATTCCGGCAGGCGAGGTGCACGCCATCATGGGCCCGAATGGTGCAGGGAAGTCGACCCTGTCCTACGTCCTGACCGGGCGGCCGGGTTACGAGATCACCGCCGGCTCGGCTGAGCTGGACGGGGAGGACCTGCTCTCCCTGGAGGCGGACGAGCGGGCGGCCAAGGGCTTGTTCCTGTCATTCCAGTATCCCCTTGAAATCCCAGGCGTTCCCGCCTTGACCTTCATCCGGACCGCCCTGAACGCCCAGCGCAAGGCCCGGGGCGAGGCCGAGATGTCGGCCCCGGACTTCCTGAAGCGTGCGCGGGCCTGCGCGGCAGACCTGAAGATGGACTTCGACATGCTGAAGCGCCCGCTGAACGTGGGCTTCTCGGGTGGCGAGAAGAAGCGCATGGAAATCCTTCAGATGGCTCTTCTTTCCCCGCGTTTCATGATCCTGGATGAGACGGATTCCGGCCTCGATATCGACGCCCTGCGGATCGTTTCGGATGGCGTGAACGCCCTGCGCGGGCCCGACCGTTCCCTGCTGGTCATCACCCATTACCAGAGGCTGCTGGACTATATCCGGCCGGACCGGGTGCACGTGCTGGCCGACGGGCGCATTGCAGCGAGCGGCGGTCCGGAACTGGCCCTCGAGCTCGAGCGCGAGGGCTATGACAAGTATGCGAGGGCCGCGTGAACCTGGATGAAGCCATCCGGCTGCGGGACCCCGCGCGCCTGCCATCCCGCCGGGATGAGGACTGGCGCTGGACGGACCTGCGCGGGCTCCTTCGGACCATTCCTGAGCCCTCCCGCCCCCTTGCGGCCGGCACAGCGGGTCTGGGCCCGTTTGACGGGTTGACGGAGGAAACGCTCCTCGTCGCCAATGGGTCGGGTCCAGAGGAGATCCGGATCGCCGGGGGAGAGACCCGCACGCTGGCCCTCAGGCATATCTCCCGGGGTGACGGCGCCCATTCGGCGCGCCTGCGGATCGAGGTCGGGCCCTCCGCCCGCCTGACTCTCCTGGAATCGCACGAAGGTGGCGGCGCCGGCCTCTCCCTCCTGGGTATCGATCTTCATCTGGGAGCGGACGCCGCGTGCGAGCGCCTGGTCCTCGCCGACATGGACCCTGAGGCGGTCGCGGTCGTTGAGCTCGACGCGAACCTGGAGGCCGGCGCCCGGCTTTCGCAAACGCTTCTGACCGCCGGTGCGCGCCGCCAGCGCTTCGAGACCCGGGTCCGGCATCCGGGGCAGGTGGCGGAGGTCCGGCTCGATGGACTCTACGTCCTGAGGGACCGGCGTCACGCTGACCTGACCAGCAAGGTTTCCCATGAGGGACCCGGGGGGCGCACGGACCAGCTGGCCCGCGGCGTGGCGGACGACCAGGCCCGCGCCGTATTCCAGGGCCGGATCACGGTCCAGGAAGGCGCAGACGGGACCGACGCCCGGATGACGCACAACGCCCTCATCCTCTCGGACCGGGCCGAGGTCGACGCCCGGCCGGAACTTGAAATCTATGCTGACGACGTCGCCTGCGCCCATGGCGCCACCGTCGGCGCCCTGGACGACGAGGTCCTCTTCTACATGCGCCAACGGGGCCTGCCGGAACGTGAGGCCCGCAGCCTCCTGGTGGCCTCCTTCCTGGGCGAGGTGATCGACCGGGTCGGGAGCCCCGCGGCGGCCGAGCGGATGCGGGGCTGGCTGCAGGCGCGGATCGGGGCCGAAGGCTGATGGGATTCGATCCGGACAGCGTCCGCGGCGAGTTCGCGATCCTCTCCCGCAGGATCGGCAACCGGCCGCTTGTCTACCTGGACAGCGCCGCCTCGGCCCAGAAGCCAGAGGCGGTGATCGGGGCCATGTCGGACCTGATGCGGAACAGCTACGCCAATGTCCACCGCGGCCTGCACACTTTGGCGAATGAAACGACAGAACTCTATGAAAACGCGCGGAAAAAGATCGGCGCCTTCATTGGAGCGCCGGAGACCGAGATCGTCTTCACCCGCGGCGCCACCGAGGCCCTGAACCTCGTAGCGGCGGGGCTCGGGCGCGATCTCTCGGAGGGTGACGAGGTGCTCCTCACCGAGATGGAGCATCACGCCAACATCGTCCCCTGGCACTTCCTGCGCGAGCAGAAGGGCGTTGTCCTCCGCTTCGCCCCCCTCCTGCCCGACGGGGCCCTGGACATGGAGGCGCTGGAAGCCCTGATCACCTCCCGCACCCGGGTGGTGTCGGTGGTCCACATGTCCAATGTGCTGGGAACGGTGAACCCCGTGCGCCGCATCGCCGCCCTGGCGCGGTCCGCCGGCGCAGTCATGGTGGTCGACGCCTGCCAGTCCGTGGTCCATGCCCGCCTCGACGTCCGGGAGCTTGACGCCGATTTCGTCGCCTTCTCCGGGCACAAGCTCTACGGACCGACCGGGATCGGGGTTCTTTGGGGCCGGGCCGAGCGGCTGGCCGCCCTTCCGCCCTGGCAGGGTGGGGGCGAGATGATCGACCGGGTG
Organism: Caulobacteraceae bacterium; assembly: GCA_947456005.1. Lineage (GTDB taxonomy): Bacteria > Pseudomonadota > Alphaproteobacteria > Caulobacterales > Caulobacteraceae > Phenylobacterium. The sequence continues at coordinate 1,840 of CANGRP010000094.1, read as the reverse complement.
GACTTCGACCAGATCACCTATGCAGAGCCGCCCCTGCGGTTTGAGGCGGGGACGCCGCCGATTGTGGAGGCGGTCGGCCTCGGCGCCGCCGTGGATTGGCTTTCGGCCCTCGACCGGGATGCAGTCCATGCTCATGAGGCCGCCCTCTACCGTCGCGCGGCGGACGGCGTCGCATCGATCAACGGCCTGCGGGTCCTCGGCCAGGCCGAAGGCAAGGGGGCCGTGCTCAGCTTCACCCTGGAGGGCGCTCATGCCCACGATATCGCCCAGTTGCTGGACCGCTATGGCGTCGCCGTCCGGGCCGGGACCCACTGCGCCGAACCCCTGATGCGCCGGCTGGGGGTCAGCTCCAGCGTCCGCGCCTCCTTCGCCCTCTACAACACCGCCGGGGAAGTTGACGCCTTCCTCGAGGCCCTTGATCGAACCCGGACCTTCTTTACATGACCGCCACCTCCACCGAACCGAGCGGCGAGGGCGCCGCCAGCGCCCTGAGCCAGGCTGAACTTGACCGGCTGACCGACCGGCTGATCGAGGCCTTCAAGACGGTCTTCGACCCAGAGATCCCGGTCGACATCTATGAGCTGGGCCTGATCTACAAGGTCGATGTCTCGGATGACCGGGATGTCGCGGTGGACATGACCCTCACGGCGCCCGGTTGCCCGGTGGCGGGGGAGATGCCCGGCTGGGTTGAGGACGCCGTGCGCGCTATTCCCGACGTCCGGAACGTGAAGGTCGACCTGGTCTTCGATCCGCCGTGGGACCCCTCGCGCATGTCCGACGAGGCCAAGCTTCAACTGAACATGTTCTGAGCCCATATTAGACTCATGTCCCTCGAAACACTCTCCGCCACGCCCCGCCCCCGGCGCCCCCGGCCGCAGGTCGTCTCGCTCACCCCGGCCGCGGCTGACCGCGTCAGGGAGATCATTGCGCGATCAGAGTCGCCCATTGCAGGCCTGAAGGTCGGCATCAAGAACGGCGGTTGCGCCGGCCAGGAGTATGTCCTGGATTATGCACAGGAGATCGGCCCGCTGGACGAGGTCGTCACGGACCAGGGCGTGACCATCCTCGTTGAACCGTCCGCGGTGCTCTTCCTGCTGGGCACGGTGGTCGACTATGAGGTGACGCGCCTGTCGTCAAAGTTTGTCTTCCGCAATCCCAACCAGACCGACGCCTGCGGCTGCGGCGAGAGCGTCACCATCCAGCCCGCCGCAGCGCCCGACGCCTGATCCGGCCTATTTGCGGCTGAAGACCGCCACGCGCTTCTGCAGGAAGGCCATGACGCCCTCCTTGAAGTCCGACGTCCGTCCCGCCGTCCGCTGGGCGACGCGCTCCGCGTGAAGCTGCTGAAGCCAGTGGTTGTCGAGGCTGTCCCAGATCAGCTTGCGGATCGACCCAAGGGCCCACGGGCCGTCGGCCAGGGAGCGGGCGATCTCATGGGCGGTGGACATCAGCTGGTCGTCGGGAACCACGCGGTTTACCAGTCCCCAGTCGAGGGCGGTCTTCGCGGGGATCTTCTCGCCCAGCAGGGCCATCTCGAGGGCCCTGGCCTTTCCGATCAGGCGGGGCAGGAGGTAGGTCGAGCCCCCGTCAGGAACCAGTCCGATGCGGCGGAAGGCCTGCAGGAAATAGGCGCTCTCACCCGCGATGATGATGTCGCCCATCAGGGCGAGGGAGCAGCCCACGCCTGCGGCGGCGCCGTTGATCGCCGTAACGATGGGGATCGGATAGTCCCGCAGAGAGGTCATGAACGGATTGTAGACCGTCTCGAGGGCGGAGCCGGAGTCCGGCCCCTCGGGGTCCGGATTCGAGGACTGGGCGGCGCTTCCGCCGCCGGAGAGGT
>CANGRP010000093.1 GCA_947456005.1 Caulobacteraceae bacterium | reverse complement strand
TCACCAGGACCCAGAAGATCAGGACCAGGACAATCAGGGTGGCGATGGGAGAGCCCCCGCCCTTCTGGGCGGCCGTCTCGGCGTTCTTGACGTTCGCCCGCGCCTCGCCCTCTGGCAGGGCCAGCTGGTCGGCAAGGGCCGCGGCGCCCGCAAGGATGCCGCCCTCCATGTCGCCCCGGCGAAAGGCGGGCACGATCTGGGTCTGGATGATGACGGAGCTGAGGCTGTCGGTGAGCACAGGCTCCAGCCCGTAGCCGACCTCCACCCGGACCTTGCGGTCGTTGGGGGCGACGATCAGCAGCACCCCGTCGTCGCGCTTGGCGTCGCCAATGCCCCAGGCGCGCCCAAGCTGGTAGCCATAGTCCTCGATGGGATAGCCTTGGAGGTCCGGGATGGTGGCGACCACCATCTGCCGACCCGTGGAGTCCTCCAGAGCCTTCAGACGGTCCGTCAGCGCCTGTTCCGCTTGCGGCGACAAGAGATTCGCCTGGTCCACCACCCGGCCGGTCAGGCGCGGGAAGGTGGGCGCGGCCAGGGCGGCGCCGGCGACGGCGACGAGGGCCAGGAACGCGACGAAGAGCGGTCCTGGACCCTGGCGCAGGATCATTGGGCGAGCGTCGCCGCGGGCGGCTGCGACGCCGGTTCGGCCGGAGCAAAGCTCACCGAGGGCGCCGACTGGGCCGCCTCGTTCGCAGCGAACAGCTGCATCGGCTTGGAGTTGCGGTGCACCACCGTCCAGAAGGAGTTCGGGAAGGTCTTGAACTCGAGATTGTAGGTCCGAACGGCCTCGTTGTAGTCGCGGCGGGCAATGGCGATGCGGTTCTCCGTGCCCTCAAGCTGGGACTGCAGGGCCAGGAAGTTCTGGTTGGACTTCAGGTCGGGATAGCGTTCCTGGATCATCATTAGGCGCCCAAGCACCCCGGACAGCCGATCCTGGGCGGCGGCGAACTGCTGGAACTTCGCGGGGTCGGTGAGGGTCTCCGCATCGATCTTGACCTGGGTGGCCGAGGCGCGCGCCTCCGTCACCTCGGTGAGGACGTTCCGTTCCTGGGCGGCGAAGCCCTTCACCGTCTCGACAAGGTTGGGGACCAGGTCAGCGCGGCGCTGGTACTGGTTCTGAACCTCCGCCCACTGGGCCTTGGCCGTCTCCTCCTTGGTGGGAATGGCGTTGACGCCGCAAGCGGCGAGAAACAGGGGCGCCGCGGCCACGAGGAGAAGTCGCGAGAGGATCTTGCGGGAGAAGGTCACGTCGGAAGCTCCGGTCCGGTCGCCGCGCGGTCGCGGCCAGGGCCGGAAGATGGTCTCGATCCGCAGTTTCCGCAACGTCCGGTCACGACCGGAGGCGGCCACCCCGGCTCAGGGCCTGCGTGAGGCGGCGGTCTCCTCCCGGATCCGGGTGAACTCCGAACCCGGCCGCCAGTCCGGCCAGACGCCGACGCGGGCCAGGCGCCGCGTCATGTCCACCACGAGGTCGACATCAGCCGCTGCGCCCCGCAGGTCCCAGTCCGGGCTCCAGGCGTCGCAGGTCTTGTGATAGCAGTCGTCCGTGTAGCGGGTGACCCAGGCGTCGCCGGCGGCCCTCCCGCCGTCCACAAGGTCGGCGCCGCCGCCCAGCCCCATCAGCAGGAGCGCAGGCACGCCGCGGCGGGCGAGGCTGAAGTGGTCAGCCCGGAAGAACAGGGCCCGCTCAGGCTTGGCGTCCGGCGTCACCGTCCGATCCTGACGACCTGCGGCTTCGGCCAGGAAGTCATCCAGCTCGGACTGTCCGGCGCCGACAAGCACGACATCGCGCGAGGGTCCCGCAGTCTGCAGGATATCCAGGGTCAGGTTGGCCGCCATCCTGTCCAGCGGCGTGGTCGGGCGCACGCCAAAGGTTTCCGAGCCCAGGAGGCCGCGCTCCTCGGCCGTCCAGAGGGCGAAGAGGACCGACCGCTCCAGGCGTCGCCCGGCCTTGAGCAGGCGCGCCGCCTCCAGCACCCCGGCCACGCCCAGGGCGTCGTCGACGGCGCCGGGCCGGATGCGCCGCCCCTGGGCGTCGGCCGGTCCCTCGCCATAGGCGTCCCAGTGGGCGGCGATCATGATGCTCTCGTCCGGTCGCTTCCGGCCCGGGAGCCGGGCGATCACATTGCGACTCTCGAACCGGCTGAAGCTCACCGCGACAGAGGCCGAGAAGGCCAGGTCCTTCATCACCACGGGCCGGAAGTCTGACGAGCGGGCCTGGCGGCGCAGCGCCTCCAGGTCGAGACCGGCGGCGGCGAACAACCGGGTCGACGCCTCGGCCGTGAGCCATCCCTGCAGGGGCAGGCGCTCAGCCGATGGCTTTGCCCGCGCAAGGTCATAACCCTCGCCCCCCGAGGCCAGGACGGTCGACCATCCGTAGCCGGCGCCCTCGGTCTGGTGGACGATCAGGGCGGCCACGGCGCCGCGCCGGACCGCCTCCTCGAACTTGTAGGTCCAGCGGGCGTAGTAGGTGGCCGCCCGGCCGCCGAACCGGCCGGCGACGGGATCGGCGTCGGCCGCCTCAAAATCCGGGTCGTTGATCAGGAAGACGGCGACCTTTCCCTTCAGGTCGACACCCTTGAAGTCATCCCAGCCGCGTTCCGGGGCGTTCACGCCATAACCGACAAACACCATTGGGGCGGACTCGATCGTCACGCGGTCCACGGGAAGGAGGGAGATCACCGAGATGTCCCGACCCGGCGCCAGCACGGTCTCACCCTTCGGCCCTTTGACCGCGTATCGGCCATCGGCTCCCAGTTGGGTCCGGATCATCGGGACGGGCTGGAAGAAAGTTCCCGCCTCTCCCCCGGGTTCAAGGCCCAGGTCGCGGAAGGCGCGCTCCAGATAGGCCACGGTCAGGGCCTCGCCCGGGGTCCCCGGGGCGCGGCCGCCGTAGGCGTCGGAGGCAAGCTCCCGGGTGATGGCCGACAGACGCGCCGGATCGGTGCGGTCAGCAGAGGCGGCGGGGGAGGTCGCCAGCAGGGCGGCGAGCAGGGGTGGGACCAGTCGGAGGGCGTTCAGCATGCCTTCAAGTCTCAGGCCTTGGCCAGGGACTGGCAAGCGGGAGTCAGGCGGCCCGGTCCCGCCGTCTGCGACGCCAGACGCGCCAGAGATAGGCGGCCAGCAAGAGGCCGAGAAGAATCTCCGTCACCGGATCCAGCCAGGCCGCGACCTGGTCGTGACGGGAGGCCAGGAGAACCCCCGCCATGGTCAGGGCCAGGGTCCAGAGGAAGGTCCCGGCGGTCGTCCAGGCCAGGAAGATTCCCCAGGGCATGCGCAGGACGCCGGCCGGCAGGGAGATCAGCGTCCGGATGCCCGGCGCCAGGCGGCCCAGGAAGACCGCCAGCCCGCCCCAGCGCCGGAAGAAGGCCTGCGCGCGGTCAAGGTCGCTGACCTCGAGGGCCAGCCATCGACCGTGCCGGTCGACCCACCGCCTGAGCCCCGCCTCCGGGATCCTCCGGCCGACTCCCTTCCAGAATGCAGCGCCCGCCACGGCGCCCAGGGTGGCGGCGAGGATGACCCCGGCCAGGGGCAGGTCGCCCCGGGCGGCGGCGTAGCCCGCCAAGGGCAGGATCACCTCGGACGGAATGGGGGGAAACAGGTTCTCGGCGAACATCAGGGCGGCCACGCCCAGGAGACCGCCGGTGGCGATGATCGTCAGAATGAGCTCAGCCAATATCGCCTCCGGATCCAGACAACAGGTGGGGGGCGCCCGCAGGGAGTCAATGCGGGCCGGGGAACTCACGGACGGCGGCAGGCGCCAGGGTCACCGGCGCCGCCGGCGGCGGGGGTCGCTGACGGATCGGTTCGCCCTTGAGCCACATCCAAAGGGCCTCCCAGTGAATGGCGGCCAGAACGCCCAGGCTGGTCATGGGGCGCTCGAGCCAGACGGCCAGCAGGTTGGCGTCGGTCATCTCGCGCCGCTCCCCGGCGAAGGCGGCGGTGAGGATGCGCCCGGCGGCGTCGGAGACGTCGATGGACACCGCGACCCGTTCGCCCGGCGGCTGGATCCGGAAGGCGTAGGTCAGGTCCATGTCCATGAAGGGCGAGACATAGAAGCCCTTGTCGATGGATTGGGTCAGGACGTCCCCGCCCTGCGGCGCGGCGGGGATGAGGTAGCTGTGGCTTTCGCCGAAGGTGTTGCGGACCTCGTAAAGCACCGCCGAGAGCGCGCCGTCCCGCCGGTGCAGGAACCAGACGGTCAGCGGATTGAAGACGCCGCCCAGGATCCTGGGCATGGCCAGCAGTCGGATCGGGCCTCCACCCTCGAGGCCGGCGTCCGCGAGGATCGCTTCCACCTGGCCCCTGAGGTCTCGGCCGGTATGGTCGAGATGGTCCTTCGGTGAAAAGCCGGTCAGGGCGAAGCGGCCGACGGCGAAACGCTTCAGGCGGGTGTCGAGACCCCCGAGTTCGTCCAGGTCCAGCAGCAGCATGAAGATTCGATACCGCAGCCTGTGCGGCCGCGGACGCAGCCTGGCGTGGGTGACGACCCCGGCGAAGATGCCCGAGGCGGTCACTGTGCTCAGGCTCCCGCCGCCGAGGCGGGCAGATGGATCCGGCCAGACTCGTCGGCCACCGTCCATGGCCGGCGCGGGGCCCCCATCGCTTCGGCTGCGGCCAGGCCGGACTGGAGCGCATCCTCGTGGAAGCCGTGCCCGAAGTAGGAGCCGCAGAACCAGGTCCGCCGCACGCCCTGCAGGGACCAGAGGCGCCGCTGCGCCTCGATGGCGGCGGCGTCGTAGAGAGGATGCTCGTAGGGGATCTCGGCGATCAGGCTCTCGGGCCTGAAATCCTCCGGGGGATTGAGGGTCACGAAGAGGTCGCCCGCGCCTTTGAGGCTCTGCAGGTAGGTCATCCAGTAGGTCACCGGGCCCTCACCGGGGCTGTCACGGCGGCCAATGTGGTTCCAGGCGGTCCAGGCCGACCGCCGGCGGGGCATCAGGGCGGGATCGCGGTGCAGCATGACGCGGTTCTTCGCGTACCGGAACGCGCCGAGCAGGGCGGACTCCTCCGGCGTCGGGTCCTCGAGCAGGGCCAGGGCCGTATCCCCGTGCACGGCCAGGACCGCTTCGTCGAAGTCCAGGGTTGCGCCATCCGCCAGCCGGACCAGAACGCCGGTCTCTGTGCGGGACAGGCCCGCCACGCGGACACCGGTGCGGAAGTCGGCCCGTGCGGCCTCCACCAGCTTCCGGACATAGGACCGGCTGCCGCCCGTCACCGTCCGCCAGAGCCCCCGGCCGGAGACGCTCATCATCCCGTGGTTGAGGAAGAAGCGGATCAGGGAGGCGGCGGGATAGTCGCCGATGCGGTCCAGGGGGGTCGACCAGATGGCTGCAGCCATGGGCAGGAGGTGGTCGTCCCGGAAGGCGGGGCCGAATCGGCCATGCTCAAGATAGGCGTCGAGGGAGGTTCCCGAGCCCTCCAGCCGCCGCAGGTCGTCCGGCGCCCGCCTGTAGAAGCGCAGGATGTCGGCGATCATGCGCCAGAAGCGCGGACGGAGCAGATTGCGCTTCTGGGCGACGAGGGCGTTGGAGGAGTACTCCAGGTCACCCCCGTCCAGCGAGACCGAAAGGCCCATGTCCGCCGGCTGGCTGGCCACTCCGAGATGGTCCAGAAGGGCGGTGAAGTTCGGGTAGTTGTCCTCGTTGTAGACGATGAAGCCGGTGTCCACGGGCGTGTGTCCGCCCGGCCCCGGCGCGTCGAGGGTGTTGGCGTGGCCGCCGAGCCGGCCCTCCGTCTCCAGGACCGTGACCTCGGCCACCTCGCCAAGCCGCCAGGCGGCGGACAGCCCGGCGGCGCCGGCTCCGATCACGACAATCCGGCGGGCGGGCGGGGCGTCGGGCGTGACGTCGGGCAAGGGAGAGCTCCTGGAGGCCGGTCGGGCGATTCCGGCGGCCCCATTGACCCCAGAGGACGGGGGGATGCAAGGGGCGGGCCGCCAAGACAGGACTGGTCGTCGCCTCTGGTCTGGTGCAGCGTGTCGCCCTCAACTTCCGGAGGTTTCACCATGCGATGGGTTCTGACCTGGTTAGGCGTCGGCGGTGCGTTCGGGATCCTGGATGCGCTTTGGCTGACCCAGATGTTCGAGCGCCTCTACAAGCCCGCCCTGGGGCCGCTGCTGGCGCCGGGCCTGAGGCTGGATGCGGCGTTCGCCTTCTACCTGATGTACGTCACCGGCCTCGTCTTCCTGGCGGTTCGCCCGACCGTCCTGGCGGGGGGCGGGGTCCGGGCCGCAGCGCTGCGAGGCGCCAGCCTGGGGGCCTTCGCCTATGCGACCTACGACCTCACCAACCAGGCGACCCTGGCGGTCTGGCCAGTGCATGTGAGCGTGATCGACATCGCCTGGGGAACCTTCGCCTCCGCCACGGCCTCGGCCGCCGGCGCCCTGGCCTGGAGCCGGTCGGCTCCCCGGGGAGGCTGACGGCGGTCGGGCGCCGGTTGTCGGCGGCGGCGGCGGCTGTCTATTGTGCGGGCGGCAGGCCGGGCGCGCCCGGTCCGGGGTCTGTTTCGGCCCCGCTCGCCTGACCGGCGAGGGCGATATCGAGATTTGAGTTTGGAGCGACCGCCGCAGAATGCGGGGCTCCCGGGAGGAATTTGAATGAACGATCTGCTGGATCCCGAGTTCGTGGCGCGCCTGGAGGCCGCCGGTCAGTTGGGCATGACCACCGCCTGCTGGGCGGCCCGTCACCCCGACAAGGTCGCGGTCTACGATCCCGACGGAACGCCCCACACCTTCGCCAAGGTCAACGCCAACGCCAACAAGCTGGCCCGGCTGCTCCGCGCCCGCGGGCTCAAGGCGGGCGACTCTCTCGCCCTGGTCTGCTCGAACCGCGCCGAGTTCGTCGAGGCCCTGGCCGCCACCCTGCGGACGGGCATCCGGATCACCCCCGTCAACTGGCACCTGACCGCCGACGAGATCGCCTACATCATCCGCGACTGCGAGGCCAAGGCCCTGGTCGCAGACGCCCGGGTGGCCGCGGCGGGCCCGGCCGCGGCCGAGTGTCCCGACCTGGTCGTGAAGCTGGCCGCCGCTGGCCAGATCGACGGTTTCGACGACTACCAGGCCGCCCTGGACGGCTTCGACGGAAGCGACATCGACGATCCTGTCCTCGGCAACGCCATGATGTACACCTCCGGCACCACCGGCCGGCCCAAGGGCGTGCACCGCCCCGTTCCCGTCGTGACCCCCCCGGCCATGTACCTGATGCGCGGCTATGACAGCCAGAGCTCCGTCCAGCTCTGCGCCGGCCCCGCCTATCACGCCGCACCCCTGGCCTTTGATGTCCGCGCCGCCATGGGCGCCGGCGCACCCCTCGTCTTCATCGACAAATGGGACTCCGAGCACGTCCTGAAGACGATCCACGACCTGCGGGTGACGCACCTGCACCTGGTGCCGATCATGTTCCAGCGGCTGCTGGCCCTGCCCGCCGAGGTCAAGGCGCGCTATCCGGTCGACCATGTGAAGTACATCGTCCACGGCGCTGCGCCCTGCCCGCCCGAGGTCAAGCACGCCATGATCGAATGGTTCGGGCCCATCCTGTCCGAATACTACGCCGGCTCGGAGGGCGGCGCGGGCTTTGCCATCGACTCGCACGAATGGCTCAGGAAACCCGGCAGCGTCGGCAAGCGGCCCGCCCTGCTGCAGGTCCGGATCCTCGACGAGACCGGCAAGGACCTGCCCAACGGCCAGGCGGGCGGCATCTACCACCAGCTGCCCCCCGGCGGCGGCTTCACCTATTACAAGGACGAGGCCAAGACCAACGCCAGCCGGGTGGACGGCTTCTTCACCATGGGCGACGTCGGCTATTTCGACGAGGACGACTACCTCTTCCTGACCGGCCGCAGCGCCGAGACCATCATTTCCGGCGGGGTGAACATCTACCCCCAGGAGGTCGACAACGAGCTGATCAAGCACGACGCCGTCGCCGACTCCGCCACGGTGGGCGCGCCCCATGACGAGTGGGGCGAGCAGGTCAAGGCCGTGATCCTGCTCAAGCCCGGCTATGCGCCCTCGGACGCCCTGGCCCAGGAGATCCTCGACTTCGGACGGCGCACCCTGCCGTCGTTCAAGGTTCCCCGCAGCCTGGACTTCGTCACCGACCTGCCCCGGTCGGCGGCCGGCAAGATCCAGCGCAACAAGGTCCGGGCGCCCTACTGGGAAGGTCGCGCCAAGGAGATCTGAGTCATCGCGGCCTAGCTCAGAGGGTCACAGCCATTCGGTATTCGGAAGGAAAGCCATGGTCGCGCGTGAGCTCCAGCGATCGCGTTTCCACCACAATCGACAGGCCGTTCGCCTGGTAGAACCCGACCGCCGGGATGTCGGCGAGCAGGTCGAGCTGCAGTTCGCGATATCCAGCGGCCCTTGCCCGGGCGATCGCAGCGGCCAGAAGGGCCTTTCCAATGCCCCTGCCGCGATACTGGGGAAATGCCGACAAGGCATGGAGATAGTAGACGTGATCGGGGATGTAAGCGTTGAGGTAACTCACTTTGGCAGCCCGCTGGGCAAGCGCGACCAGTTGGTCGTATGTGACTGAGCCGCGGGCGACCAGGTCCAGAGCCAGTGGCGCAAGGTTGGCCTGGAAGGTGCGAAAGTTCGATCCTTCGAACCCGAGCTCGACGCCCAGCAACTCTCCGTCGGCCACCGCAGCCGTGGCGCATGCTGCGGAGAACAGGGTGTCGGCGGTCGCCCAGGAAACGGAGACGAGGGTCTCAAGGAGGCCGTCCGTCCCAAATGAATAGTCATAGCTGACAGGACTGGTCTCCCGGATGAGACCGGGGATGCAGGGCGCAAACCGCACCGCTTCCTCTAGGTCAAGTCCCCGAATTTGCATAGCGCCGCTCGTCATCGTTCTCTCCGCCACGTCTGCGGCTGGTAAGTTACGAGGAGAGGCCTATCGGTCAAGCTTGGCTCAGGCGTCCTTCCATCGACTACCGCGCGACCAGCGGCGGGCCCTGCTCCGGGCAGCTGCCGCCCAAAGAGCCGAGCCACCGTGGAGTTTTGCCGGCAGGCCCGGGCGCATTTCGCGCATCGGCCGGAGCAGCAGAGCGAAGTCCTCATGCCTGGCTTGAACGACGCGGCGGACATCTTGTCACAAGCTTCCGCAGCCGGCGGGGGAACGCTGTCGATTTCCTGAGGCGCACCAGCAGGTGCGTCTTTCGCTGGCAAGACTGAGC
>CANGRP010000092.1 GCA_947456005.1 Caulobacteraceae bacterium | reverse complement strand
CGGAGATGATCCCGTGGCTCAGCATCTGGAAGATGGCGCCCTGGACCCCCACCACGTCGAAGGAGAAGATGCCCATGGTCACGAAGCCCATATGCGCCACGGAGGAGTAGGCGATCAGCTTCTTGATGTCGGTCTGCCGGAAGGCCACCAGCGAGGTGTAGACGATGGCGATGGCCGACAGGGCGAAGACCAGGGGTGCAAAGGCCTGGCATGCGTCCGGGAACATGGGCAGGCTGAAGCGCAGGAAGCCGTAGCCGCCCATCTTCAGGAGGATGCCTGCCAGGATGACCGAGCCGGCGGTCGGGGCCTCGACGTGGGCGTCGGGAAGCCAGGTGTGGACCGGCCACATGGGCATCTTCACCGCGAAGGAGGCGAAGAAGGCCAGCCAGAGCCAGGTCTGCATCCAGGGCTCGAAGCGGAAGGCCATCAGGTCGGGGATGGAGCTGGTGCCGGAGACGCCGATCATGGCCAGCACCGCCGCCAGCATCAGCACAGAGCCGAGCAGGGTGTAGAGAAAGAACTTGAAGGCCGCGTAGACCCGCCGCTTGCCGCCCCAGATCCCGATGATCAGGAACATGGGCGCAAGGCCGAACTCGAAGAAGACGTAGAAGAGCACCAGGTCGAGGGCGCAGAAGACGCCAATGACCAGGGCCTCCAGCAGCAGGAAGGCGACCATGTAGGAGGTCACCCGGTTCTCCACCGACTTCCAGGAGGCTGCGATGCAGATGGGGGTCAGGAAGGCCGTCAGCAGGACAAAGAGGACGGAGATCCCGTCGACGCCCATGCGGTAGTGCAGCCCGGCGAACCAGGGGATGTCCTCGACGAACTGGAAGCCGGCGTTCGCAGTATCGAACCGCAGGGTCAGGAGGACGGACAGGCCGAGGGTGACCAGGCTGGTCCCGAAGGCGATCCAGCGGGCCAGGTCATCGCCCTGCGGCGAGGCGGGCCGGCCGGCGCGCAGGGCCAGGATCAGGGCCGCCCCGATCGCTGGCGCGAAGGTGATGAGAGAGAGGATGCCGGTCATGGTCTCGCCCCCCTCAAGCCCGCCATGCCCAGAGGGCGAAGGTCAGAAGACCCGCCACCCCGAGAAGCATGACGAAGGCGTAGTGGTACAAAAAGCCGGTCTGCAGCCGGCCCGTGCGGCGACCCAGGGCGTAGGAGACGCCGGAGACTCCGTCAGGGCCCAGGCCGTCGATGATCTTCTGGTCGCCGACCTTCCAGAACAGGTCGCCCAGGAGCTTGGCGGCCCGGACAAAGGTGGCCTGGTAGAGCTCGTCGAAGAACCACTTGTTGTAGAGGAAGGACCAGACAGGCCCGCGCTTCGCCGCGATCCGCGCGCCCATCCCTTCCCGGGCGATGTAGACGTACCAGGCGGCGGCGAAGCCGATGGCGGAGACCGCCAGGGGCGCCCAGAGGACCCAGGCCGGGGCATGGTGGGCCTGTTCGAGCACCGTGTTGGTGGGGGCGTTGTAGATTGCGCCACCCCAGAAGGCCTCCTGATAGTCGCCGACGAACTGCTTCTTGAAGGCGTAGCCCGCAGCAATGGCGCCGACCGCCAGAAGGAGGATGGGCGCCAGCATGGACGCCGGACTCTCGTGGGGGGTGTGGGCGCCGTGGCCGTGCCCGTGGTCGTCATGGGCGTGGTCGTCATGGGCGGAGACGTCATGCGCATGAGCGGCGGCGGCGTGGCCGTCGTGGGCATGGTCATCGTGACCCTGCGCGCCCGCTTCGGCCCACTTGGGGGTTCCGTGGAAGGTCATGAAGGCCAGGCGCCAGGAATAGAAGGCGGTCAGGCCGGCGGCCAGGAGGCTGACGAAGAAGGCGAAGGCCGCGACCCCGCCATGGGAGACCGCCGCCGCCCAGGCCGACTCGATGATCATGTCCTTCGAGTAGAAGCCGGCGAGGCCGAGCCCGAGGCTGGGAATCCCGAAGCCGGTGATGGCCAGGGTGCCGATGGTCATGACCGCGTAGGTCACCGGCAGGTAACGCCAGAGACCGCCCATGCGCCGCATGTCCTGTTCGTGGTGCATGCCATGGATCACCGAGCCGGCGCCCAGGAACAGCAGCGCCTTGAAGAAGGCGTGCGTGAAGAGGTGGAACATGGCCGCCTGGTAGGCGCCCACGCCGGCGGCGAAGAACATGTAGCCCAGCTGCGAGCAGGTCGAATAGGCGATGACCCGCTTGATGTCGTTCTGGGCCAGGCCGACCGTGGCGGCGAACAGGGCCGTGACCGCGCCAATCACCGTGACGATGTCCCGGGCCACCGGGGCGGCCTCGAACATGGGCGACAAGAGGCAGACCATGTAGACGCCGGCCGTCACCATGGTGGCGGCGTGGATCAGGGCCGACACGGGGGTCGGGCCCTCCATGGCGTCGGGCAGCCAGGTGTGCAGGAAGAACTGGGCGGACTTGCCCATGGCGCCGATGAACAGCAGGCCGGCGGCGAGATCCAGGGCTGACCAGTCATAGCCGATGAAGCGCCACGTCGACCCGGCGATCTCGTCGATGTTTGCGAAGACCTCGGCGAACTGGATCGAGCCGAACATCCAGAAGACGGTCATGATCCCGAGAGCGAAGCCGAAGTCCCCGACCCGGTTGACCACGAAGGCCTTGATGGAGGCGGCGTTGGCGCTGTCCTTGTGGTGCCAGAAGCCGATGAGGAGGTAGGAGGCCAGGCCGACGCCTTCCCAGCCGAAGAACAGCTGCATGAAGTCTGCGGCGGTCACCAGGGCCAGCATGGCGAAGGTGAAAAGGGACAGGTAGGCGAAGAAGCGCGGCCGGGACGGATCCTCGGCCATGTAGCCCCAGCTGTAGACGTGCACGAGGGCGGAGACGCTTGTCACCACCACCAGCATGACGGCGGACAGGCCGTCAAAGCGGATCGCCCAGTTGGAGATGAACTCTCCCACATGGATGAAGGGGGCGAGGGTCAGGGTGAAGGGCTCAAGGTCGCCCCAGGTCCACTGGGCGAAGACCACCCAGGACAGGACAGCCGAAAGGACCAGCAGGCCGGTGGTGATCGCCTGGGAGGCCAGGGCGCCGATGCGGGCGCCAAACAGGCCGGCGATGATCGCCCCGGCCAGCGGGCCGAAGACGATGAGGAGAAGAAGGGCTTCAGCAGTCATCTGGAGACATCAGCCCTTCATGACGGAGGCGTCATCCACGGCGATGTCGCCGCGGTTGCGGAAGAAGGTCACGAGGATCGCCAGGCCGACGGCGGCCTCAGCCGCGGCGACGGTGAGGATGAACATGGCGAAGATCTGGCCGATCACATTGTGCAGATAGGCCGAGAAGGCGACGAAGTTGATGTTCACCGCCAGGAGGATGAGCTCGATCGACATCAGGATGACGATGATGTTCTTGCGGTTCACGAAGATGCCGAACACCCCGATCGTGAACAGGATGGCGGCGACCGCCAGGTAGTGGGCGAGACCAATGATCATTCCTGAATCCCCTCACCCGGCTTGACCGAGACGACGCGCATGCCTGTCTCAGGCGTGCGCGCCACCTGGTCGGCGATGACCTGGCGCTTGACCCCGGGCTTGTGGCGCAGGGTCAGGACGATGGCGCCGATCATGGCCACCAGCAGGACAAGGCCCGCCGCCTGGAAGAAATAGACATAGTCTGTGTAGAGCACCCGCCCGATGGCCTCGGCGTTGGGGGCATCGGGCGTTGCTGCAAGGGGGCCCTGCGAGTCGCCCGCCGCGCCGCGGTTGGCGACGACGGCCGAGACCGCCACCATCTCGAAGGCCAGAATACCCGCCACCGCCGCCCCCAGGGGCATGGACCGGGCGAAACCCTGCCGCAGGGCGGTGAAGTCCACATCCAGCATCATGACGACGAAGAGGAAGAGGACGGCGACCGCGCCGACGTAGACGACGACCAGCAGCATGGCCAGGAACTCCGCCCCCATGAGGACGAAGAGGCCCGCCGCCGAGAAGAAGGCGAGGATGAGGAAGAGGACGGAATGCACGGGGTTGCGGGCCGAGACCACGCCGAAACCCGCTGCGATCGTCACCGCCGCCAGCAGATAGAATGCGATTGCCTGCAAGGCCACCGGGTTCAGCCCCTCTTCTTGGACCGCCGGGCTCGAAAGGGAGCCGGCGGGGTTTCAGTGCGTTCGGAATCGCCGCCCGGGTCTACCGGTAGGGCGCGTCCAGTTCCAGATTCTTGGCGATCTCCCGCTCCCAACGGTCCCCGTTATCGAGCAGGCGTTCCTTGTCGTAGTAGAGTTCCTCGCGGGTCTCGACCGCGAATTCGATGTTCGGACCCTCGACGATGGCGTCCACCGGGCAGGCCTCCTGGCACAGGCCGCAGTAGATGCACTTGACCATGTCGATGTCGTAGCGGGTCGTCCGGCGGCTACCGTCCTCGCGCGGTTCGGCCTCGATGGTGATGGCCTGGGCCGGGCAAATGGCCTCGCAGAGCTTGCAGGCGATGCAGCGCTCCTCGCCGCTGGGGTACCGCCGCAGGGCGTGCTCGCCCCGGAAGCGCGGCGACTGCGGGCCGCGCTCATAGGGATAGATCACGGTGGCCTTGGGCCGGACCATGTAGACCATGGCCATGCCGAAGGCGCCGACAAAGTCGGCCAGGGCGGCGCCCCGGATGGCCTGGGAAATGCGATTCAGCATGACGTCCTACTTTCCCCTGCACTCGTAGCCCGAAAGACGACGCTCGTTCCCGCCCGGCTTTTGGGCCAGTTCCTTGCCCTGAGCCGTGCACCGCTCGCGCAACTGGCGAAGGGTGTCATAGTTCGCCACGTCCCCTTGCGGGGCGGCGCCCGGGGTTGCGCAGCCCGCCAGGAGCAGGCCCGCCGCCAGAACCAGGAAGGAAGTCCGGAAAGGTCTCATGCGCCGGGATGTCCCAGGACGCGCCAGCCGGCCACAAGGACCACGGCGACGAGGGAGATGGGCAGGAAGACCTTCCAGCCCAGCCGCATCAGCTGGTCGTAGCGGTAGCGGGGCACGATGGCCTTCACCATGGCGAAGAGGAAGAAGAAGAAGATGATCTTCAGGAACAGCCACATGAAGCCGTAGAAGCTCTGGGCCGTGGGCGACCAGGACTGCACGAAGGCCAGGTCCACCGGCGCCTGCCATCCCCCGAAGAAGAGGATGGAGATCATGGCGCACATCAGGACGATGTTGGCCAGTTCGCCGATCATGAACAGGAGGAAGGGCGAGGAGGAGTACTCGACCTGGTAGCCGGCCACGAGTTCGGACTCCGCCTCGGGCAGGTCGAAGGGCGGCCGGTTGGTCTCGGCTAGGGCCGAGATGAAGAAGATCACCGACATGGGGATCATGACGAGGGCGATGGGCAGGTTCTCCAGGCCGCCGCCGAAGACATTCCAGTTCCAGAAGCCGCCGCCCTGCTTCTGGACGATCTCCGTGAGGTTCATGGTCCCCGCCAAAAGGATGACCGTGATGATCACGAAGCCGATGGAGACCTCGTAGGAGACCATCTGCGCCGCGGACCGGAGGCTGCCAAGGAAGGGATACTTCGAGTTCGAGGCCCAGCCGCCCATGATGATGCCGTAGACGCCCAGGGAGGAGATGGCGAAGAGGTAGAGCACGCCGACATTGATGTCCGACACCACCCAGCCCGGCGCGAGGGGGATCACCGCCCAGCCCACCAGGGCCAGGGCGAAGGTCAGGACGGGGGCCAGGAGGAAGACGAACTTGTCCGCCCCGTCGGGGATGACGATTTCCTTCAGGATGAACTTGATCAGGTCGGCGAAGGACTGCAGCAGGCCGAAGGGGCCGACCACGTTGGGGCCCTTGCGCATCTGCACGCCGGCCCAGATCTTGCGGTCGCCATACATGAAGAAGGCGAGCGACATCAGCAGCCAGCCCAGGACGGCCAGGATCTGCAGGACGGTGATCAGGGTCCAGCCGCCCGGCGTGGCCCAGAAGGATTGCGCCGCGTCCATGCCCTACTCCGCCGCCAGTTTCGCCGGGCCCGCCGCCAGGGCGGCGCACTCGGCCATGGTCACGCTGGCGCGCGCGACCGGATTGGTGAGATGGAAGGCCTTCACGGCGCTGGCGAGCGGCGCATCGCCGAGGTCACCCTGCGCGCCGATGGCCGACAGTTCCGCCTGGCCGCAGGGCGCCCAGTCGATCTGGCCGAAGGTGGGATGGTCGGCGAAGAGCCGGGTCCGGAGCTGGTCCAGGCTGTCATATGGCAGGGTCTTGCCGAGCCGCTCGGACAGGGCGCGCAGGATGGTCCAGTCCTCGCGGGCCTCGCCCTTGGGGAAGACCGCCCTTTGGCCCATCTGCACCCGGCCCTCGAGGTTGACGTAGAGGCCGTCCTTCTCGGTGTAGGCCGCGCCAGGCAGGATCAGGTCCGCTGCGTGGGCGCCGGCGTCGCCGTGCGAGCCGAGGTAGATGCGGAAGGCGTCCGAGGCCGACAGGTCGATCTCGTCGGCGCCCAGCAGGAAGAGGACGTCGAGGGCGCCCTTGGCCGTCATGGCCCGGGCGTCGAGGCCGCCCTCTCCGGGGATGAAGCCCATGTCGAGCCCGCCGACCCGGGAGGCGGCGGTGTGGAGCACGTTCCAGCTCATGCCGAAGGCTTTGGCGACCTGGGCGGCGGCGTGGGCGACGGCCGCGCCGTGTGGGCCGGACAGGGCGCCCGCGCCGATGATCAGGGCCGGAGCCTTGGCGGACTTCAGCACCTTGGCGAAGCCGGTACGGGCCTTGGCCAGGGCGGTCAGGGCGGAGGCGGTCTCACCGAGGTGGTCGAAGTCATAGGTCAGGTCGGCGGCCTCGCCGACGAGGCCGACCTCCAGAGCCCCGGCCAGCCAGCGGCGGCGCAGGCGGGCGTTCAGGACAGGCGCCTCGAAGCGGGGGTTGGTTCCCACCAGGAGGATCGCGTCGGCCTCTTCCAGCCCGGCGATGGTGGTGTTGAACAGCCAGGACTCCCGCGGCCCCGTCCCCAGGGCCATGCCGTCCTGACGGCAGTCGGTGTTGGCCGAGCCGAGGGCCCGGAACAGGTCGAGGGTCGCCTTCAGGGACTCCGCGTCCTGCAGGTCCCCGGCGACGGCGCCGATGCGCCCCGGAGCGGCGGCGGACAGGCGGTCAGCGGCCAGGGACAGGGCCTCAGCCCAGGTCGCGGGGCGCAGGCGGCCATTCTCGCGAATGTAGGGGGAGTCGAGGCGCTGGCGGGCCAGACCGTCGACGGCGAAGCGGGTCTTGTCGGAGATCCACTCCTCGTTGACGTCCTCGTTGATGCGCGGAAGCACCCGCAGAACCGCCGGGCCGCGGCTGTCGACGCGGATGGCGGCGCCCATGGCGTCCATCACGTCGACGGTCTCGGTCTTCTTCAGCTCCCAGGGGCGGGCGTTGAAGGCGTAGGGCTTGGAGGTCAGGGCGCCGACCGGGCACAGGTCGATGACGTTCCCCGACAGCTCGGAGGTGACGGCGCTGCCCAGATAGGTCGTGATTTCAACATCTTCGCCGCGCGAGATGAGGCCGATCTCCGGCACGCCGGCGACTTCGCTGATGAAGCGCACGCAGCGGGTGCACTGGATGCACCGGGTCATGACCGTATTGATCAGCGGACCCATGGCCTTTTCCTCGACGGCCCGCTTGTTCAGCGCAAAGCGGCTGTCGTCGCGGCCATAGCCCATGGCCTGGTCCTGCAGGTCGCACTCCCCGCCCTGGTCGCAGATCGGGCAGTCCAGGGGGTGGTTGATGAGGAGGAACTCCATTACCCCCTCGCGGGCCTTCTTCACCATCGGCGTATTGGTGAAGATCTCCTGGTTGTCGGCGGCCGGCAGGGCGCAGGAGGCCTGGGGCTTGGGCGGCCCGGGCTTCACCTCGACCAGGCACATCCGGCAGTTGCCCGCGATGGACAGGCGCTCGTGGTAGCAGAACCGCGGGATCTCCTCCCCGGCCAGCTCCGCCACCTGCAGAACCGTCATGCCGGGCTCGAACTCGACCTCGACGCCGTTGACCTTGGCTTTCGGCATGGCTCAGCTCACTCCGCGGCCTGCAGGGACGCGCCCTGCACGTGCGGGCGGCCCGCACGATAGTTGGTGATCCGCTCTTCCACCTCGTGGCGGAAGTGACGGAAGAGGCCCTGGATCGGCCAGGCGGCGGCGTCGCCGAGACCGCAGATGGTGTGCCCCTCGATCTGGCTGGCGACGTCGAGGAGCATGTCGATCTCCTTCATCTCCGCCTCTCCCGTGGCCATGCGCTCCATGACCCGCCACATCCAGCCCGTGCCTTCGCGGCAGGGCGTGCACTGGCCGCAGCTCTCGTGCTTGTAGAAGTAGGACAGGCGGGCGATGGCGCGGACGATGTCGGTGGACTGGTCCATGACGATGACCGCCGCCGTGCCCAGGCCCGACTTCAGGGCCGACAGGGAATCGAAGTCCATCAGGGCCGTCTCAGCTTCATGGGCCGGGATCATGCGCACCGAGGAGCCGCCCGGGATCACCGCCTTGAGGTTGCCCCAGCCCCCGCGGATGCCACCGCAATGATCCTCGAGCAGCTGCTTGAGCGGGATGGACATGGTCTCCTCAACCACGCAGGGCCGGTTCACATGGCCCGAAATCGCCATGAGCTTGGTTCCGGTGTTGTTGGGACGACCGAAGCCCGAGAACCAGGAGGCGCCGCGACGCAGGATGGTTCCCACCACGGCGATCGACTCGACGTTGTTGATGGTGGTCGGGCAGCCATAGATGCCGGCCCCCGCCGGGAAGGGCGGCTTCAGGCGCGGCTGACCCTTCTTGCCCTCGAGGCTCTCCATGAGGGCGGTCTCGTCGCCGCAGATGTAGGCCCCGCCCCCATGGGTGACGAAGAGGTCGAAGTCCCATCCGTGGACATTGCCCTTGCCGATCAGCCTGGCCTCGTAGGCCTGCTTGATGGCGGCCTCCAGGCGCTCGCGCTCATGCACGTACTCACCGCGGATGTAGATGTAGCAGGTGTGGGCGCGGATGGCGTAGCTGGCGATCAGGGCGCCCTCGATCAGCAGGTGCGGATCATTGCGCAGGATCTCGCGGTCCTTGCAGGTGCCCGGCTCGGACTCGTCGGCGTTGATGACCAGGTAGTGCGGACGCTCACCCTCGGCCTTGGGCATGAAGGTCCACTTCAGGCCGGTGGAAAAGCCCGCCCCACCCCGGCCGCGCAGGCCCGAGGCCTTGACCTGGTCGCAGACCCACTCTGGGCTCTGCTCCAGG
>CANGRP010000091.1 GCA_947456005.1 Caulobacteraceae bacterium | reverse complement strand
GCTCGGCGCACCAGGGGGGCGTAGGCGTCATAGGCCGGCTGGAAGAGGACGACCTCGTCCCCCGGCTCGACCAGGGCCAGGATGGCGGCCGCCAGGGCCTCGGTGGCCCCGGAGGTGACGGTGACCTGCGCATCGGGATCGAATTCCAGCCCCTGGGTCCGGGCGTAGTGGGCGGCCACGGCCCGGCGCAGCTCCGGCAGGCCGCGGGAGGGCGGATACTGGTTGTACCCATCGAGAACCGCCTCGGCCGCCGCCCGGCGCAGGGCTTCGGGCCCGGGATCATCCGGAAAGCCCTGGCCGAGGTTCAAGGCGCCGTGGGCGCGGGCCAGCCCCGACATCTCGTCGAACACCGTCGGCGGCATGGCCGCGTAGAGCGGATGCACCATGGACGTCCTCCCGGCGGTCGCCGGGGTCTCAGTCGACCCGGGCGCGCTTCTTGCGGAAGCTCGGATTGAGCACCTGCTTGCGCAGGCGGATCGACTTTGGCGTGACTTCCACCAGTTCGTCATCCTCGATGTAGGCGATGGCCTGCTCGAGGGTCATGCGGCGGGGCGGGGTCAGGCGCACGGCCTCGTCCTTGCCGGAGGCGCGGACGTTGGTCAGCTGCTTGGCCTTCATCGGGTTGACGTCCAGGTCGTCGGCCCGGGAGTTCTCGCCGATGATCATGCCCTGGTAGGTCTTCTCGCCGCCACCGACGAACATGATGCCCCGGTCCTCGAGGTTCCACAGGGCGTAGGCCGCCGTCTCGCCGTCGGAGTTGGAGACCAGTACGCCCTTGCGGCCGGCGTCGATGGGACCCTTGTAGCCGTCGTAGTGTGAGAAGACCCGGTTCAGCACGCCGGAGCCCCGGGTGTCGGTCAGGAACTCGCCCTGGTAGCCGATCAGGGAGCGCGAGGGCGCCATCAGGGCGATGCGGGTCTTGCCTGCGCCCGAGGGGCCCATGTCCTTGAGCTCGGCCTTCCGGGCCGACAGCTTCTCGATGACGATGCCGGTGAACTCGTCGTCCACGTCGATCACCACCTCCTCGATGGGCTCCAGCCGCTCGCCGGTCTCGGGGTCGGCCTGGAAGACCACCCGGGGGCGGCTGATGGAGAGCTCGAAGCCCTCGCGGCGCATGCCCTCGATGAGGACACCGAGCTGGAGTTCACCGCGGCCGGCCACCTCGAAGGCGTCCTTATCCCCGGACTCGGTCACCCGGATGGCGACGTTGGACTGGGCCTCCTTGAGGAGGCGGTCGCGGATGACGCGGCTCTGGACCTTGTCGCCCTCGCGGCCCGCCAGCGGGCTGTCATTGACCGAGACGGTCATGGAGATGGTCGGCGGGTCGATGGGCTGGGCCGGAAGGGCCTCGGTGACCTCCATCGCGCAGAGGGTGTCGGCCACGGTGGCCTTGGACAGGCCCGCAATGGCGACGATGTCGCCGGCCTCGGCGTCCTCGATGGGCTGGCGCTTCAGACCCCGGAAGGCGAGGACCTTGGTGATGCGGCCCCGCTCGATCTCCTGGCCGTCCCGGGACAGGGCCTTGATGGCCAGTCCGGGAACCGCCTTGCCGGAGTCGATCCGCCCGGTCAGCAGGCGGCCCAGGAAGGGGTCGTTCTCGATGAGGACCGAGAGGATGCGGAAGGGTTCCTCGGTGCGCTGGCTGGCGGCCGGCGCCGGGACGTGGCGCACGATCAGGTCGAACAGGGGCGCCAGGTCGGCGTTGGGCTTGGCCATGTCGAGGGTGGCCCAGCCGTTCTTTCCCGAGGCGTAGATATGCGGGAAGTCCAGCTGCTCGTCCGTGGCGCCCATGGCGGCGAACAGGTCGAAGGCGTCGTTCAGAACCCGGTCGGGGTCGGCGTGGGGCCGGTCCACCTTGTTCAGGCAGAGGATGGGGCGCAGGCCCATCTTCAGCGCCTTGCCGAGGACAAACTTGGTCTGGGGCATGACCCCTTCCTCGGCGTCCACCAGCAGGACGCAGCCGTCCACCATGCCGAGGATCCGCTCGACCTCGCCGCCAAAGTCGGCGTGGCCGGGGGTGTCGATGATGTTGACGCGGGTCTCGCCCGCCTCTCCCGCCCAGAGCACGCTGGTGCACTTGGCCAGGATGGTGATGCCGCGCTCCCGCTCCTGGTCGTTGGAGTCCATGGCGCGCTCGACCGTCGCCTCGTTCGCCCGGAAGGCGCCGGACTGAGCGAGGAGCTGGTCGACCAGGGTGGTCTTGCCGTGGTCGACGTGGGCGATGATGGCGATGTTGCGAAGCTGCATGACGTTCTTATCTGTGGGAGCGCGCGCTTGTAGGGGGTTCCGCGCCCCAGCGCCAGACGCCCCGGACAGTTCCGTCTGCGGAAGGCGTTTTTTGTGCGTTGCAACATAGCATAGGCGCACGTTTGTTTCAAATCCGCGAAGGTTGTGAGGATCATTTCCTTTTTTTCATCTTCGCGGGCTGGAAAATGCAATCGTATGCCCTTGAACTTTGGTGCGCTGCAATCTAACTTGCTTCTCGTGAGGCGTCGCTGACGCTTCTGCCCTTCCTGGGCGTTTCCTCCCTAATGAACTGCCGCGCCCTCACCGGCGCGGCTTTTTTTTGGCCTGGGCGCCGGAAGTCGCCTTCTGGGGGGCTCAGGGGTTCAGGAGTGGCCGCCAGTCGGCGCCGGCCAGGCGCGAAATCACCCCGTCCAGGGCCGCCTTCAGGCGCGGGAAGCCGGCGGTGGTCTCAAGCCGCGTCTCATCCAGGTAGAGCCCCCGGTTGATCTCGACCTGCAGGGCGTGGGTCCGCCGGTCGGGGCGACCGTAGTGCTCGGTGGTGTAGCCGCCGGCGAAGGGGGCGTTCCGGGCCGTCCGGTAGCCGGCCTCCGACAGGAGCCGCTCCACCGCCGTCGTCAGGGCGGGGCTGCAGGCCGCGCCGAACCGGTCCCCCAGGACGAAGTCGACCCCCGGCGCCGCGGACTGGGGCATCGAATGCCAGTCGATCAGCACGGCGAAGCCGTGGATCGCCCGGGCCCGGGCCAGCAACCGGGACAGGGCGTCATGGTAGGGCTGGTGCACCCGGGCGATCCGCGCCAGGCCTTCCGCCAGGCTGAGGCGCCGGTCGTAGATCTCCGCCCCGCCCGAGGCGACGCGCGCCACGACGCCCAGTCCCGCCGCCACCCGGGGCGAGAGGGCGCGGGCCCCGTCCGGCAGGGCTTCGCGGAACAGCCGGGGGTCCAGTTCGCCGGGGTCCCGGTTGACGTCCAGGTAGGACCGGGCGGTCAGGGCGCAGATGACCGGCGCGCCGAAGGCGGGCGCCCGGTCGATCAGGTCGTCCACCCGGGCGTCCTCGCTACGGCGGATGCGCAGGGAATCGAGGGCCGGGTTCATGTCCTCCGGATACAGCCGGCCCGAGTGGGGCGAGGCGAAGACCAGGGGCGTCGGCGCCGCCGCAGGCCCGCCATCAGGCCAGCGGATGTCGAAGGCTGTGGACATCTGCGGGTTCGCGGCGGACAGGCTCATGCCGGCATATGAGCCCCTCTTGCATCCCCGGGTCAAACCGGCTTGAGGTGGGGCCTTCCGGCGGCCGCTCCAGGACGATCCATGCCCCGCATCCTCTTTGCCGAAGACGACGACTCCCTGCGCGGCTTCCTGGCCCGCGCCCTCGAACGCGCCGGGCACGAGGTCGAGGCCTGCGCCGACGGCGAGGAAGCGGCCGAACACATCGACCGGGACTGGGACCTGCTCCTGACCGACATCGTCATGCCCGGCATGGACGGCATCGAACTGGCCCGGCTGGCCGCCGAACGGCATCCGGGACTGCGCATCATGTTCATCACCGGCTTCGCCGCCGTGGCCCTCAAGGCCGAGGAGACCGCCCCGCCCGGCGCCCGGGTCCTGGCCAAGCCGGTCCACCTGCGCGAACTGGTGGTGGAGGTCGAGCGGATGCTGGCGGCCTGAGCCGCGACGACGACTGTCGTCTGCCCGCTTGCGCAGGCCCCGCCCCGCCGGTATATCCCCGCCTCCGCTTCCCGACCGGGAAGCCGACCCCGGACGTGTAGCTCAGCGGTAGAGCACCTCGTTGACATCGAGGGGGTCACAGGTTCGATCCCTGTCACGTCCACCATTTTCCTGAGAAGCTTTTTTCCCGGCTCATCCCCCCCGGGCCCCCGGGATCCCGGCCCCGTGTCCCAGGAGCGGGAGCGGCAACATCTGCTCGGCGGCGAACTGGGGCGGAATGTCGGCGTCGGTCGTGCGCACCTCCTCGCTCCAGTCGCGCCACATGTCGGCCTGGGGCGGATCAAGGCGCGTCTGGTCGAGGTCCGTCTTGCAGAAGTCGTACAGCAGGGCCTGCCGGATGTGGGGGGGATCGGAGAGATTGCGCCCGGCCATGTGGCCGAGCCTGTGGTGCCAGAAGACCACGTCCCCCGCCGCCCCGTGGCAGTCCACGGAGGGAGTGTCGGCCTCGACCTTCCCGACCTCCTCCAGGTAGGCGGGGGGATAGAGTATGCCCTTCAGCGACGGCAGGTGCGGGTAGTAGGGCGCCCGGGCCTGGTCGTACTGCAGCTGGAAGAGGGGATAGAACCTGCGGTGGCTGCCGGGCCAGACGCGGAAGGCCCCGCTGTCGGCCGGGCAGTCCGACAGGAGGCAGACCACGCCCAGGTGGAAGGGATGGCCGTCCGTGTGCAGGTGGTCCCCGGCGCCGGCCAGGGCCTCCCGCTCCGGCAGGGTGGCGTAGATCCCGCGGACGCCCTCGCCGAGCTGGGGGTCGACCGGGCCTCCCGGCCAGGCGGCGCCCCATGAGCCCATGGGCTGGCCCCCGACGCGGGGAGGACGAAGGCTCCCTGCGCCCAGCAGCTGCTCGGCCCAGCCCTTGAGCGGGGCGTTCCAGACGATGTCGACCAGGGCCGCCTCCGTCCCCGCCGCCCGCAGCTGCCACCGGCTGCCGCCCAGGGTCAGCAGGGGATCGTCCGAGGCCTCCGACGCCGGAACCGGCCGCCAGGTCTCCGGGTCGTCCCGGCGGATCGAGGCGGGCGCGGACTCCCACATCCGGTCCAGAGCCCTGTCGCATCGGGCCCGGTCGATGGCCCGTCGCTTGATCAGGTAGCCATGGCGCTTGAAGAAGCTGATCTCGTGCGCCGCCAGGGGCGTGGGGTCGAGGGTCATGATCGTTTCTCCGGAATACGGGGATATCCCCCGGCCCCCAGGCCGTTCACCAACACCGGCGGTCCGCGAACAGGGCCGCGAAGTTGCGGTGGTAGGCGTTCGCCTTCAAGGGCTCCCCCACCCCGCCCAGGGTGCGCTCGTAGCGGCCGATGGGATCGGTGACGGCCGGGAGCCAGTCCGCGGGCTCCATCATGTGGGTGTCGGCGTCGAGGATGAGCAGCCGATGGGCGTAGGGCATGGCGTGTCCTCCAGCCCGTCCGCCTTCAACGGCGCCTGGGCGAAGACAGTATTCCCCGAAATCCGGCGGATTGAAAAGCCGGCGCTCAGGATTTCCGGGCGAGGGCCACCACCGCCTCGGCGGCGCGGTCGAGGTCCGGACCGCTGACGGCGGTGAGATCGATGCGGCCAAGCTCCGGGCGCTCGTGCTGGCGCGAGGACCGCCTGTAGGCGGGGTCGTAGTGGGTCTCGACGAGGCCGAGGGCCACGGGCTCCAGGTCGCCGGCCTCCAGCAGGGCGCGCCATTCAGACAGGCGCCTGGCGCCGGGCTTGCTGGGCAGGCGGGAGAGCAGGGCCATCAGGGCCTCCACGTCCCCGGCGGTCTCGGCATAGACCCCGGCGAGGTAGGCGGCGCGGGCCTCGGGGGCGGCTTCCAGGCGGATCGAGGGGGCCTGTGACATGGCGATCCAGACGGCGGGAGGGATCATTCGCTCGCCGACCTTGCTGGACTCCGCCTCGATCACCACGGGCCGGGCGGGATCGAGGGCCTCCAGGGCGCCGAGGAGCCGGCTCTCGAACATCTTCTGGGCCGGTTGGGGACGGCCGGGCAGGGCGCCCAGCAGCGAGCCCCGGTGCCCGGCCAGGCCCTCCAGGTCGAGGACCTGGACCCCCAGGGCGGGCAGGCGGCGCAGGACTTCCGTCTTGCCGGACCCTGTCGGTCCGTCGAGCACGACGGCGCGGAAGCCGGGGGGGGAGTCGTAGAGCCGGGTCGTCACCTCCCGCCGGTAGGTGCGATAGCCGCCGGCCAGCACGCCGACCCGCCAGCCCACCTGCGACAGGATGTGGGCCATGGCCCCCGACCGCATGCCGCCCCGCCAGCAGTAGACGAGGGGCCTGAAGCCGCCCGGCTGGTCGGCCAGGGCGCCCAGCAGGTGGCCGGCGATGTTGCGCGCGACGTAGGCGCCGCCAACCTTGCGGGCCAGAAAGCGCGACTTCTGGACATAGAGGGTCCCGACCTCGGCCCGCTCGTCATTGTCGAGGACCGGCAGGTTCACCGCGCCCGGCACATGATCCTCGGCGAACTCGCCGGGGCTGCGCACGTCGATCACCATGTCGAAGCGGCCCCGGGTCGCGGCGTCGGCGGATGCGACGATCTCGGGCCCGCTCATCGGGCCAGGTCCGGTCGGTGCGACGGGAAATCGGGAGCGCAGGTCATGGGCCGCTGGTATACACCCGCGACACGGCGGTCTGAATAGGAGGCTCGGGGCATGGTGGAAACCGCGGCAGGGACGCAGGGGCCGGTGCGGCTGACCAGCCTGGCCCATGGCGGCGGCTGCGGCTGCAAGATCGCCCCGGGCGTCCTGCAGCAGATCCTGGCGGGCGCCCCGCAGGCCGCCCCCTTCGCCGGCCTCATGGTCGGGACCGAGACCTCGGACGATGCGGCCGTCTGGCGCCTGAACGACGAACAGGCCCTGATCGCCACCACCGACTTCTTCATGCCCATGGTGGACGATCCCCGGGACTTCGGTCGGATCGCCGCCGCCAACGCCCTGTCCGACGTCTACGCCATGGGCGGCAAGCCGATCCTGGCCCTGGCGATGGTGGGCATGCCCATCAACGTCCTGCCGGTGGAGACCATCCGCGGCATCCTGGCTGGCGGGTCCGAGATCTGCGCCGAGGCGGGCATCCCCATCGCCGGTGGTCACTCCATCGACAGCGTCGAGCCCATCTATGGCCTGGTGGCCCTGGGCCTCGTCCACCCCGACCGGGTGATGACCAACCGCGCCGCCCGGGCGGGGGACGAGCTGATCCTCGGCAAGGCCCTGGGCGTGGGCGTGCTTTCCGCCGCCTTCAAGCAGGGCCGGCTGGACGCGGCGGGCTACGCCGCCCTGGTGGGCTCAGCGACCCGGCTCAACACCCCCGGCCCGGACCTGGCGGCCCTGGAGGGTGTCCACGCCATGACCGATGTCACCGGCTTCGGCCTGCTCGGGCATGGGCTGGAGATGGCCCGGGGGGCGGGCCTGACCCTCCAGATCGATCCCCTCGCGCCGCGGCTCCTTCCCGGCGCGGAGGCCCTCGCCCGGAATGGAGTGCGGACCGGCGCCAGCGTGCGCAACTGGGACAGCTACGGCGCCGACGTGCGGGGCGCGAAAGCCCTGGAGCCCTGGCGGCGGGACCTGCTGAGCGATCCCCAGACCAGCGGCGGCCTGCTGGTCGCGGCGGCGCCCGGCGTGGCGGAAGACGTTCTCTCCCGCCTGCGGGCGGCGGGCTTTGACGCCTCGAGGGTGGGCCGGTTCGCCCAAGGGCCCGCGCAGATCGTGCTGGCGCCTGGCGCCTGAGGCCTCAGCCGAGGTCGAGGACCTCAGCGACCTTGGGATCGGCCAGCACCTCCCCAGGCGCCCCGCAGTGCAGGATCCTGCCTGCGTCCATCACCGCCAGCCGGTCGGCCAGACTGACAGCCTCCTCCAGGTCGTGGGTGACCAGCAGGACGGGTGGCCCCCCCGTACGGCGCAGGGCGGCGAGTTCCTCGCGGACCCGTCCACGGGTGCGGCGATCCACCGCCGACAGGGGCTCGTCGAGGAGCAGGACCGAGGGCCGGCGCGCCAGGGCCCGGGCCAGGGCCACCCTCTGCTGCTGCCCGCCGGAGAGGTTCGCCGGCTTGCGGTCCTCGAGCCCCGGCAGGTCCAGGGCCGTCATCAGGCGGCGGGCCTCCTCACGGGCCTGGTCCCTGGGCAGGTCGCCCATGGCCATCATGATGTTCTTCAGGGCGGTCATATGCGGCAGCAGGGCGTAGGCCTGGAAGACAAGCCCCGTCCGGCGGCGGAAGGGCGGCACGAAGAGGCCGGCGGCGGTGTCGAGCCAGACCTGGCCGGCGCAGGTGATCCGGCCTTCGCCCGGTCGGACAAGGCCGGCGACAACCCGCAGGAGGGTGGTCTTGCCCGCCCCGGAGGGTCCGGTGAGGGCCAGGATCTCTCCAGGCGCCAGGATCAGGTCGGCGGACACGCTGGCCGGGCCTCCGCGGCGGAAGGACAGGCTGAGGGCGGGGTCATCGGTCATGGCGCGCCAGCCTTGAGCCCAGGGCCTGGACGGCGATGATCGCCGCGACCGAAACGGCGACCAGGGCCGCCGCCAGGATTCCCGCTCCAGCGTCATCAAAGGCCTGGACCTTGTCGTAGATGGCCAGGGCCGCTGTCCGCGTCTCGCCGGGGATCGACCCGCCAATCATCAGGACAACCCCGAACTCGCCCATGGTGTGGGCGAAGGTGAGGATGAAGCCGGTCAGCACGCCGGGCCAGGCCAGGGGCGCCTCGACCGTCCAGAAGGTGCGCCAGGGACCCAGTCCGCTGACCCAGGCGGCTTCCCTGAGCTCGGGCCTTATGCCCTCGAAGGCCCGCAGGGCCGGCTGCACGGCGAAGGGCAGGTTGGCGATCAGGGAGGCGGCCACCAGCCCCTCGAAGCTGAAGACGAGCCCCTGTCCGAAGACGGTGGTCCAGACCGCCCCCCGGGGCGAGGCGTCGCCCAGGGCGGCCAGGAGGTAGAAGCCCAGCACGGTGGGCGGCAGGACCAGGGGCAGGGCGATCAGCCCCTCCAGCACCGCCCGGCCCCGCCGGACCTGATAGGCCAGGGTCCGGGCGACCAGCACGCCGACCGGGGTCAGCAGGCAGGCGGTCCACAGGCTAAGCTTGAAGGACAGGGCGAAGGCGACGGAGTCCAAGGGTCAGGCGTCTCCGTCAGGGGCCAGGCCGAAGTCCCTCAGGACGGCCCGGGCCGGGGGGGAGGCCAGGAAGTCAAAGAAGGCCCGACCTTCCCGGCTGGCGCCGCGCAGCACGACAGCGGTCTGGACCAGGGGGGCGTGAAGGGT
>CANGRP010000090.1 GCA_947456005.1 Caulobacteraceae bacterium | reverse complement strand
TCCTGACGGTGATCGACAACTGCACGCGCGAGTGCCTGGCCCTGGTCGCCGACACCTCGCTGTCGGGACGCAGGGTGGCGCGTGAGCTGGACGCCATCATCGCTCAGCGCGGACGCCCGGACATGATCGTCAGCGACAACGGCACGGAGTACACCTCCAACGCCATCCTTGCCTGGGCCGACGAGACCGGCGTCGGCTGGCACTACATCGCGCCGGGAAAGCCGCAGCAGAACGGCTTCAACGAGAGCTTCAACGGCCGTCTGCGGGACGAGCTGCTGAACGAGACGCTCTTCCGGTCTCTGCCCCACGCCCGCGCTGTGCTGGAGACCTGGCGGCGCGACTACAACGAAGCCCGGCCGCACTCGAAGCTCGGCTGGATGACACCAGGGGACTACGCCCGAGCCCTATCCGGAGAGTCCGGCCGGCACGCTGCGATACCTGATGTCTCCGCGCGCCGGCCTCTTGCAACCCCCGCCGAGCAAGGGTCAGATCAACCTAGGACTCTCGTTACGACTGGATGAGAAACGGGGGTCACGTCAGGGCGTCGGACGTGCGCTGGCCACCTTTGCTGTTCCCGGGCTACTCGATCCGAAGACTGAGTCCTGTTATGGAGGACTGACGGTACTTTCAGGCGGCCGCCGGAGTTGCGCTGGGCAGGCAAACAACGGGTCTGAGGGGCGATTGACCTCGATAGATGCCGGAACCGCGAAAATATTTTTTCTGGCAGTTTTTTCAATGAAATCAAAAGCGTAGCATTTTGACGGCCTCACAGTCGGAGAATGACCGTCAGACCGGGTACTTACCATCGAGTTTTCAAACACTTATGCGAGATTCAGACAATCGAGTGGGAGTAGGGGACGTCTATCCCTGCTCCGGGGTTCCCTGAGCGGGGAAGGGCAAGCTCAGGCGCACGGAAAGGCCTCTCGCTTCCCGATTGCGGATGGTCATTCCGCCGCCGTGCGCCGCCATGATGCGACTGACGATGGAAAGCCCAAGTCCCGCCCCATCGCCGCTGACGAAGGGCGGCCGGGCAAATCGGTTCGGATGGAACGCGTCCACTGAAGCGCCCATGCCGGGGCCCTCATCCAGGACTTCCAAGCCGCTAGGATCGTCGCAGATCCTGAGGGTGATGCGCCCCCCCGGCGGCGAATATCGGATGGCGTTATCGACAAGATTGGAGAGCGCATGCGCCAGGGCGTCCGGATCTCCATTGACCTGGCTCGCCCCGGGAAGGTGAACGACTTCGAGGCGCGCGCCGGCCGCATGCGCCAAGGGTTCGAGCTTGGATGCGACGTCGATCGCCACCGCCTCCAGGTCGATCCGCCGATCCGGATCCACCACCAGTCGTTCCGAATTGGCGAGCGCCAGCAGTTGGGAGGTCAGCCGGATCAAGGCTTCCAGATCCGCGTCTATGGAGGATTTCGGGATGGTCTCGGGGCAGAGCTCCAATCGCGCCTTGAGGGCGGCGAGGGGGGTGCGAAGGGCGTGGGAGGCGTCCAGCAAGAAGGTGCGCTCTCCGTCCCGCGCCTGCGCCAGGTCCAGGATCGTCGCATTGAGCGTCGCCACCAGGTCCCGGACCTCGACCGGCGCAGCCTCGATGCTCAATGGGCGCAGGTCTTGGAGGGCGCGAATACGCCGGGCCTGCCGCGAGAGATCCTCCAGCGGACGCAAGGTCTGGCCGATTGCACTGCTGGTGATCCAGAAGACGAGCAGGACCAGCGGAAGGATCGGCAGGGCCACATGCATGGCGAGTTCGGTCAGTACGAGATGCCAGAAGAGGCCTGCCGGGTCCCCGCGTGAGGCCGTAACAACGTGCCAACGCTCGCCATCCCGGACGAAGACCGCGCCGGCAAGCCAGACGCCATCTGCAGTCCGCTCGGTCCACTCGTCCGGACGATCGCGCGCCAGAGGCGGGGCTATCTCACTCCAGGGAAAGCCCGACTGCGCCAGGAGTTGTCCTGTCTCGCCCTCAATCCGCCATCCGTAGGCGGCAGGATGATTGGCATACTCGGGCTGAACTTCCGCGACCGCTTCGGGGACCCGGGCCATGTCATCTGTCCGGATTGCCACCGAGCGGATCGTCTCGGCCATTTCCAGCACCTTGCGCTGACGTAGGTCGGCGTAATCCGCACCGTAATGCGCGCCGACCGCGAGGAGGGTCACAAGCGTCACGATTACGGTCGCGGACAGCAGACGTGTGCGCAGTCGACGCGCGAGGGACCAGGCCTCAGTACGTGGCATGTGGGGCGGCCCCGGCGAAAACATACCCGACGCCGCGCACGGTCCGGATGGCGTCATGCAGCCCCGAGGCTCGTAGCGCGCTGCGCAGGCGAGAAACGCTTACCTCCAGGGCGTTCAGGGTGGGGTCGGCGGCGTGATCGTAGAGCACCCCTTCAAGATAGGCGCGAGAGCACACCTTCCCCGGGCGTCGCACGAGCGCCAGGAGCAATTGTTGCTCGCGTCGATTCAGCGCGAGCGGGATCCCTCGGAAGGTCGCCGCGCCTGTCGTGATGTCCACTTCGAGTTCGCCCATCCGGAGTACCGCCGGCGCCATGTCGCCTGGTCGACGCAGAAGGGCGCGGCAGCGCGAGATCATTTCACGCAGCTCAAAGGGCTTCACGAGATAATCGTCCGCGCCGTCATCGAGACCTCTCACCCGGTCGTTGAGCTCCCCCCGGGCGGTGAGCACCAGAACAGGCGTAGAGCGGCCGCTGGCCCGCCAGGTCCGGATAAGGTCCAGTCCATCACCATCTGGAAGGCCGAGATCGAGCAGGACGACGTCATAGGGGTTGAGGTCTGCGAAGGCGGCGGCGTTCTCAAGTGAGCGCACCCAATCGACGGTGAAGAGTGCGGCGTTGAGCGCCTCAACGAGGCTCTCTCCGAGCCGTTCATGGTCCTCAACGAGCAAGACCCTCACGGCGGGCCCTTGTCAGGCTGCTGTAAGGTCCAGGGCGCAGAGCAGCCAAGGTTTGCCCGCCCGGAGCTGAGCGCCTTGGCCCACTTTCTGTCACACGTCGTCCCGTTCACCGCCTACCCTTACAAAGGGGAGGCGGCGGCCTGCAACCTCTGCGGGTCGGATGCGACCCTCGATATCTGCCGGAAGGATCGCCGCTGGAAAAAGCTCGGCACGGTCGCCTGTGCAGAGTGCGGCCTGATGCGCACCCAGCCGATGCCGAACGACGCTGAGCTGGAAGCCTACTATCGGAGCGAGTACCGGGCCGACTACCAGATGGCCTCGAGCGCTCCGCCGAAGTTTCACACCACGCGTTCCCTGCGAGACGCACGGGCGCGCCTGGCGAAGCTATCGGCCTACATCAAGCCGGGCCAACGGGTTCTGGACTTCGGCTGCGGGTCTGGTGAGTTTCTCATGCTGGCCCGCGAGCAGGGCTGCACGGTGCTCGGCATTGAGCCTGGTGAAGTGTTCGCGCGCTATGCCCGCGAGACGCACGGCATAGATGTCATCAATGCGCCCTGGCAGGCGGTCGACCTTCCTGAGGGGCGGTTCGACCTGATCACGTCCAACCACGTCGTCGAGCACTTGCGCGCCCCTGTTGACGCCATCGGCGCCATGGCCCGATGGCTCGCGCCCGGCGGCGCACTCTTCCTCTCCGTTCCCGACATGCGGCCGAATGACCGCCCGGCCTTCGAACGGTTTCATTTCGCCCATGTGCATGGATTCGTGCCGGCGACACTGCAGGCCGCAGCGGCAAGGCACGGGCTTGTGCCAGTCGATGGAGGGGCCCTGACCGACACG
This sequence comes from Caulobacteraceae bacterium, assembly GCA_947456005.1. GTDB lineage: Bacteria > Pseudomonadota > Alphaproteobacteria > Caulobacterales > Caulobacteraceae > Phenylobacterium. The sequence continues at coordinate 5,497 of CANGRP010000090.1, read as the reverse complement.
ACAGCGATCTTCCGGCATACGAGGCCGGATGAGCGTCCCGCACCGCTGCCTCCCCCGGGTCTCGCGCATGCTCTGGCGGAAGGCTATCCAGACGCCTCGATCGCCGCCTACATCCTTTCAGGTCGATACTTCCGGGCCGCTGGGCGTCGCTTTCGGAACTGGCGTCGAGATACATTTCGCACGGCCAACATGGCCGCCAGGCTCTAGGTCGTGCGCTGATAGGCGCGGTTACACAGGCGGGTTGAGGCGGGCCCTCGGCGGTGATCAAGAGTCACCACAATGTCGGCGGCCTGCCGGACTACATGAAGCTGAAGCTGGTCGAGCCCCTGCGCGAGCTCTTCAAGGACGAGGTCCGCGCCCTGGGCGTGGAGCTGGGCCTGCCGCCGCAGTTCGTGGGGCGCCATCCCTTTCCGGGGCCGGGCCTGGCCATCCGCATTCCTGGCGAGATCACGCCGGAAAAGGTGGCCGTCCTCCAGAAGGCCGACGCCATTTACCTGGAGGAGATCCGCAAGGCTGGGCTCTACGACAGCATCTGGCAGGCCTTCGCCGTCCTCCTGCCGGTCAAGACCGTCGGCGTGATGGGCGACGCCCGCACCTACGAGGACGTTCTGGCCCTGCGCGCGGTGACCTCCACCGACGGCATGACCGCCGACTTCTTCGAATTCCCCTGGGAGGTCCTCGGCCGCTGCGCGACGCGGATCATCAACGAGGTGAGGGGGGTCAACCGCGTGGTCTACGACGTGACGTCCAAGCCGCCCGGAACGATCGAGTGGGAATGATCCAGAGGGCATCCATACTTGTCCGGAAATTCTCATAAGTATGGGAAAAATAGAATGTACTGACACAGGCGTCTTCGCCTCCTGACGGGGGTCCAAGGCGCCGTGTGGGCGGCCTGGGGTCAGGACTTGCCTACGCCTGAAACCTGCCCGGGAAGGTTCCGGAGCGCGAGGACCCCAAGGTCATAAAGGTTCGGATCCTGGCGGCGCCTTGACCAAGACGTTTTACAGTGTAGATTTACGGTCGTCGGGTCTTTCGAGGCTGACCATCACAATCAGGAAACGTGCTTTCACGGGAGTCGGCAGGAGCGGCTTCCCAGGCTGCGCACGGCTGTTCGCGATGGGCGGGAGCCCCTGCATTTCGGTGTCTTCCGGGACGATCTGCGTCGGCGTCGAGTTGGCGACGACGGGGCCCAGCCATCAAGGTCAGGAGCGCTTATCCAGGCCTTGATCCGGGACGACACACCTGCAGGCGGACGTGCCTGCGATCCGGCAAGGACGAGGCAAGATGACCCGTACGACACCCAAAGGCGCACTGAGCGCCCTCTTCGAGGTTCCCGCCGAGCGCTCTATCGTGATGCCGTATCGATATCGGGTGAATGCTCCGCGCGCCTTGGTCTGGGACCAGCTCATAAACCTCGAGCAGATCTACACGCAGACGTCACCGGCGCACCGGTTCTTTAGTGTGCGAGGCGGTGGTCCTCTGAGCGCGGGGTCTGTCATGGACTGCGAGGAGAACGTCGCAGGCGAGCAGGTGGTTCACATATTCAAGATGGACCGCTTCGTACCGGGTGAGTGTGTCGCATACACATCACAGGACAGTGTGACCACGACGCCGGGCGGCCAGCAGTTCCATTCGAGGGTGCATTGTTCGTTCATCCTGGAAGACGCCGGGGCTGACGACTGCGCCACCGTCATCGACTTTTGCGTCATCGTGGTCCTACCCAACCGCTTCTACCGGATGGTGGCGCGCATGATCGGCACTGAGGCGACCTGGAGGCCACATATCGTGGAGGAGTCCCTGAGCCTCGCACGGATCCTGGATCGCAAGTTCCTACTTCAGGCGTCCTCAGCGCCGACGACGCTGGATTGAGCTGATGGCGAAACCATCCGGACTGAAGTGACGGCTTCGCCCGACACCGCTTGGGCCAGTGGCGACCGTTGCAACTCAGGGCAGGCCCAATCCTGCGGAGTCGGCGTTCGAAATCGAGCGGGGGGCTGTCAGGGAACCGGCTTGGCTCATTCCCATGGAACTGGGAAGGTTTAGGTGTGCCGCTGCAAGCTAGCCGAAACGCCCGAATCCGGAGCGTTTAGGGGTTCTCGGCGGCGGATTGGGTCAGATCAGACATGGAACAGCAATACCTGATCGACGGCAGGGGTTTTCGCGTCGCGATGGGCGAGGCCTCTTCGCTTCATAGGGGTGCGCCCGAAATCCTTTCCGACCGCTTCGGCGACCTCGCCGCGCCCATGGCCTGGAGTGAACAGGGCTATATGGTGCTGGCGGCGGACGGGTTCTATGACATCGAGAAGGTCTACGCCTCTACAACCGAAGCTGTTCGGCGGATCCTCCAGGAGGTCACAGGCCGGGTGGATCTCAGTCGCTTCCGTCTGGAGCGCTACCACGACTTCGTCACGGAGCCGGAGCACGCCCAGGTCATCGCGCGGACCCGGCGGCTGTTTCCGGCCGATCTCGGCTTCGATGTCGGGGCGGTGGTGGAGGCGTTCGGATCCTACCTGGGGGCCCGGCTCGGGTTCCTGAACCCGGTTACGGGGGGCGAGCAGTGGATGATCGCCCGCATCAACCGACCCGGCAGTCACGACTACAATCCTGTCCACAAGGACATCTACGAGAGTTTTGATCGCCTTGGGCGGATCGCCCGGATGATCAACGTGTGGATCCCGGTGTGCGGCGTGCATGGCGCGTCGGGCCTGCCAGTCTCGCCGGGAAGTCACAGGATCTCCGAGGACAGAGTCCTCAGAACTCGCTCCGGCGGGGTCATGAATGGGCTTCAGTACAGCGTGAATTGTATCGCTGAATGGGACGGACGTCGTGACCTTGAGACAATCAATCCGGGCCGGACGGAGTTCTTGATCTTCTCCTCCCATCTGATCCACGGTCTGGCCAAGAACTACAACCCCGATGAGACCCGTGTGTCTTTTGAGTTCCGGCTTTATGAGCAGGTCTGACTCATGGCGTCACCCTGCTCTGTGGACGCGGGGTTCGGCATGGAGGCGTTCCGACGAAAGGGGGGCTGGCGCCTGATCAGTTCCGCCGGCCAGGACAGGGGAGGGAAGGGCATGAGATCACAGCATCTGAAGGCCGCCATTGCGTTCGCAGGCGTGCTGGCGGCCATGGCTTGCGGGGTGCGGACGGCGGCGGCTGGCGACTGGGCGGCGCCGACTGCAGTCGTGCAGCCCTCCGCCTTCAAGGGAATACACGGTCTCGCCGTCCGGGATGATCGCAGGATCCTTGCCGGAACGGTGGTGGGCAACGCGATCTGGGAAGTCGACCGGGCGACCGGCGCGGCGAAGATCTACATCCCGGGTCCGGAGGGGCAGGCCGACGACATCGCCATCGGGCCCAAGGGCGAGCTGGCCTGGACGTCCTACCTCCAGGGCATTGTCCGCTTCCGGGAGACGGAAGGCGCCCCCATTCGGGTCCTCGCCAAGGACCTGACCGGGATCAACTCCCTGGCCTTCGACATGAAGACCGGCCAGCTCTACGCCAGCCAGGTCTTTCTGGGCGACGCCATGTGGGAGATCGATGTGGCGGGGGTGAAGGCGCCCCGGCTGATCGCCAAGGACCTGGGGGGCTTCAACGGTTTCGAGGTCGGGCCGGATGGCCAGATCTACGGACCCCTGTGGTTCAAGGGCGCAGTGGCCCGGATGAACCCCGCAAACGGCGCCGTCACCGTCCTGAACAGCGAGTTCCAGGTCCCGGCGGCGGTCAACCTCGACGGCAAGGGCAACCTCTGGGTGGTGGACACCCGGGCGGGGGACCTGAGCCGCGTTGACCTTGCGACGGGGCGCAAGACCACGGTGCGCAAGCTCTCCAGCGCCCTGGACAACCTGGCCATCGCCCCGGATGGGACGATTTACGTCTCAAACATGGCGGACAATGCGGTCCAGGCCTTCGACCCGGCGACGGGCGCCCTGCGCACCCTGCTGTCCGGCAAGCTCGCCGTCCCCGCCGGCCTGAAGATCGAAGGCGACACCGCCTGGATTGCCGACATCTTCTCCTTCCGGCAGGTGGACCTGAGGACGGGGGTGGTCCGCGACATTCACCGGATGCAGGCCTCTGACCTCGAATATCCGTTCGCCGTGGGCCTCGGTCCCGAGAGGATCCTGCTGACCTCCTGGTTCAGCGGGTCGGTTCAGGTCCTCGGTCGCCCGGATATGAAGACCGTCGCGGTCCTTCACGGTCTCAGGGCTCCGATGGACGCCCAGTTCCTGCCGGATGGCGCCATCGCCATCACCGAGATCGCCGCCGGCGAGATCACCCTGGCCAGCGGCCCGGGCTACGCCACTCGCCGCACCCTGGCGAAGGGCCTGGCGGGGCCGACCCAGCTGGCCCTCGGGCCGGACGGCGCTCTCTATGTCAGCGAGGCGGCGGGTGCGATCCGCCGGGTGGACCTGAAGACGGGGGCGGTCTCCCTGGCGGTGGGTGGCCTCGCCTTGCCTGAGGGCCTCGCCTTCACCCCCTGGGGCAGCCTGGTGGTCGCCGAGGCCGGCGCCCGCCGGTTGACGGAAATCGACCTCGGCAAGGGTAGTCGCAAGGTCATCGCCGAAAACCTCCCGATCGGCTTGGCGCCAAGCCCCGGCGCTCCGGCGCCCTATGTGGCCTCCGGCCTTGCCGTTCGGCCTGACGGGTCGATCTGTTTCACGGCCGACCTGGACAACGGCCTCTACTGTCTGGCGCGGGAGCCATGATCAGCTCTCCGGCTCCACGCGATCACAGGGCCAGCAACGGTCTTTGGCGGGCCGCCCGGATCCCAGGTAGCATGCCTCCCACAAAGCCGATCACCAGGGCGAGTACGACAGCCTGGAGCACCAGTTCAGGCCCCATCTGAAGCCTGAAGGCCACCTGGGTGAACCCCGCACCCAGGGTGGAGGCGGACAGGCCGTTGAACAGCAGGCCACAGACGGCTGTGCCCAGCAGCGCCCCGACGGTGGAGAGGACGAGCGCCTCGCACATGGTGCCCATGAAGGCGGAAAAGCCCGAGAATCCAATCACCCTCAGCGTCGCGATCTCGGTCGCCCGGGCGGAGACGGAGGCGTACATGGTGTTCAGGGCCCCAGCCAGGGCGCCAATGGACATGATGACGCCAAGCGGCCAGCCGACGTACCGGATCAGCAGTCCGGAACGTTCCGCCTGCGCGGCGAAGTAGGTCTGTTCGCTCTGGGCCTGCAACTGGAGCCTGGGGTCCGATCCGACATAGGCCGTGTAGGCGTCAAGCTGAGCTGGACTGGTGAGGGCGACCCGGGCGGTCTGGAAGCTCGAGCCGCGGTTGAACAGGCTCTGGACGACAGGTGCGTCGGCCCAGAGTTCCGACTCGAAGACAGTTCCGGGCGCCTCGAAGACCCCGACGACGCGCCAGGTCTGGGCACCAAAGCGAACCGTCTTGCCCATCTCGAAGCCGGAAAACTCCCGCAGGAGGCCTGCCCCCACGACAATCTCGTTCGAACCGGGTGCGAACATCCTGCCTTCTTTCAGCCGGACC
>CANGRP010000089.1 GCA_947456005.1 Caulobacteraceae bacterium | reverse complement strand
GCCTTCTTTCAGCCGGACCTGCTGGCGAACAGCCAGCCCGTTGGGACCGATACCGCGCAGGGGCATGTTGGCCTTGGTTCCCGTCGACCGCTTGATGCCGTCGACGATGAGGAGCAGTTCCGCAGAGACCAGCGGTCCGCCGTCGGCAGCGGCCCGCACGCCGGGTCCCTGACCGAGGAGAACGATCTGCTCCCGGGTCAGAGTGCTGTTGATCTCGGACTGTGATCCATCCCTGAGCACGATGGCGACGTCAGAAGAGCCGGAACCCTTCAGGGTCTGGCTGAAGCCGTTGGCGAGAGCCAGGAAGCCGAGCAGGACGGCCACGACCAGCGCGATCGACACCACGGTCGCCAGCGACATCCAGAGCCGCTGGGGGATGGACCGGATATTCATCAGGATCACGGATCCCGTTTGGTTCAGAAGGCTCACAGCAGGGCTCCTCAGCGTCGCCCGAGAGCGTCGATAATGTTCATCCTAAGGGCCGAGAGAGCCGGCGCGAGGCCGGTCACCAGGCCCAGGAGCAGGGCGAGGCCCATGCCCGCCGCCGCGACCGGTGCGGTCATGGACAAGGCGCCAAAGGTCTCGCCTATGGGAGATCGGGAGAGGCCGTTGAGCGCCACAGCGGCAACTCCAAGGCCCAGGAGGCCGCCCAGTCCGGACAGAAGGAGGGATTCGCCCAGAACCATCCGCAGGACGCGGTGGCCCGGAAAGCCCAGCGTCTTCATGACGCCGATCTCTTTCGTACGCTCCCTGACCGCAGAGACGAGGGTCGTCCCGACAATCATCAGGATCGCTGCAAAGGCCGCCGCCACAACCATGGTGATGATGAAGTTCAGATCGCCCGCCTGCTTGAGGAAGGCCCGGGAAAAGGTCTTCTCATCGACGGTCGAGGTCTCGAAGGGTGAGTTGGCGAAAGTGGCGTCAATCGCCTTCGCCACCTGGTCGTTGATGTCGGGAGAGGCGGTCAGAACAGTGATGGTTCCCACGGTATCTCGGCCGAAGGGACGGGTTTCATTGAGGTAGTCGTAGTTGAAGTAGAGCGCATTGGTCGGATCGGTGGGCTTGGCGCCGTCGAAGATCCCGACCACCTTCATGTCCCAACTGCGCGATCCGTCCGGGCGGAAATAGATGTCGGAGCTGATCGGAAGGGTCTGCCCGACCTGCCAGCCATACTGGTTGGCGAGGGAGCGACCGACGATGACCCCCGTGCGTTCGCGGATGAAGGCTTCACGCTCGCCCGGCCCCAGCTTGATCTGGTCGGCGAAAATGGCCGTGTAGGATTCCGGTTCGACCGCGAAGCCTACGAAGCGGCTCTGCGCCGAGTCTCGGAAGAAGGCGCCGAACCAGCTTTGATGGGTCGCCCCGACCACCCCTGGAATGGCGGAGACGCGGTTGAGGTAGGCGATGGGCAGGGGTTCGGTGAAGTTGATCTTGTTTGCGACAACCATCCTGTTGCTCGCAGAACCGGTCTCAGTCGCGCGATTGAGCGCCACGTTCACTCCGACCAGAAGGCCAAAGATCAAGAAGGCGATGAAGATCGATACGATCAGCAGAACCGTCCTCAACGGTTTTCGGAACAGGTTCATCCAGATGAGATAGAGGTCATTCACGTCGTCACCTCCACGAACTGGCCCTTGTCCAGGTGCAGGGTGCGGGTGGCGAAGCGAGCCGCTTCAGGGTCATGCGTGACCATGATGATCGTCTTCCCGAGCTCACGATTGAGAAGCTGCAGAGTCGACAGGATGTCATTGGCCGTGGACCGGTCGAGGTCACCGGTCGGCTCATCGCAGAGCAGGAGCTTGGGGTCGGAGACTATCGCGCGGGCGATAGCGACGCGCTGCTGCTGACCACCCGAGAGCTCCTTGGGCTTGTGACGGGCCCGATCTGCAAGCTCGACGATCTTGAGGGCCGTGAGCACATTCTCCTTCCGTCGCTGCGCGGACAGCGACGTCAACAGAAGAGGCAGCTCCACGTTCTGAGCTGCAGTCAGGATCGGCATCAGATTGTAGAACTGGAAGATAAAGCCGACGTTCCGCGCCCGCCAGGCCGTGAGTTGGCCCTCCGAGTAGCCCTCGATCCGCTCGCCATCGAAGGAAATCTGCCCGCTGTCGCAGCGATCCGTGCCGCCGAGCAGGTTGAGCAGCGTCGTCTTTCCGGAACCAGACGGGCCCATGATGGCGACGAAATCACCCTTCGGGATGACCAGGTTCAGCCGATCGAAGATGCTGATCGACTCCTTGCCGCGGGTGTAGGACTTGCACACGTCGGTCAGTCTGATGAAGTCGGTCATGATGTGCTCAGGGCCTTCGGGGCTCAGGTGGTTGGCTCAATGAATGTGACCTTCACCGCCATGTCGGGAATGATCCGCGGGTCTCGCCCTTCGAAGGCAATCCGGACACGGACCGTGGCCTTGTCCCGGCTCGCCGCCGGAATGGTCGCGATCACGCGAGCGGGCAGTCGGCTCTCAGGGTAGGCGTCGAGGACGGCCTCGACCTTCTGACCGGCGGCGACTCTCCCGATGTACGCCTCGTTCACGTCCACCTCGATCTCGAGGCTTTCCATGTCCACCAGGGTGCAGATGCCGGTGCGGGTGAAACCTCCGCCTGCCGAAAGAGGCGAGATGATTTCCCCCGCCTGGGCGGCCTTGTCGATCACGACGCCTGAGAAGGGCGCCCGTATCACGTAGCGGCTCAACTGAAGGCCGGATCGGTTGGCGTCGGAACGCGCCGCCTCGAGTTGCGCCTGAGAAAGATTGAGCTGGGCCTGGGCGGATGCGCTGCGTGCGGTCGCCGCCTGAAGGACAGCCTCGCTGACATAGCCTGACCTCGCCAGGCTTTGAGCCCGTGTCAGAGCCTGCCGGGCCTCTTCGAACTGAGCCTGCGCCGCCGCTACAGAGGCCTCTGCTGAGATCTTGCGCGCCATCGACGTCGCGTTGTCCGCCTGAGCAATAGAGGCGTCGAGAACAGCGAGGACATCGCCCTTGCGCACCACCTGCCCCTCCTCGACGCGCACCTCGACGACGCGCCCTGTGACCTCGGCGGCCACGGTCGCCCTGGATCGCGCCACCACATATCCAGAGGCGGTCAGCCCGCTGACGCGTACGGGAGCTGTCGTGGCGGCGACCGCCGGCGTGGGGGCGGGCTGTGGTTTCGGTTGCGGCTTGGCGAGCCAGCCGACTGCACCTCCCAATGCGAGGCAGATGGCGGCGACCAGGGTCGGAACCTTCCAGCCTCCAGAGGCCTGTTTCGCCCCTACAGCTGTCGCCGGCCCCAGTGTCAGCGATCTCAACAACTCGGACTTGTCGTCGCTCATGCGGTTGGCTTCCTGGACCGGGCGTCCGTCTCAACAACTCTTCCTGAGCGGCCACCCCCGCCCCTCGAGGTCGCCGAGCTTCCAAACGCATTAAGCCCGAAGTCGTGACTGTCCGCCATAGCCGCTTTCCCGATGAGTGCGCGCCGAACAGGTCCTTTGGACCGAGCATGGCCTTGATCCGGGAAAACCCGGAAATCCCGCCGCTGACGTCGATTGCGGCTGACGATCAGCTTGATCGCAGCGTATTCAATGGGATGTCTGACCCCTAGCGACGTTTCTGCTGGAGTTCCCAAGCCTTGCGCCTCCGTCTCGCCCTTTTGCTCGCCCTTGCTGTCTCCGGCGCCCTCATCTGCCCCCTTCACGCTACAGCCGCGCCGAATGCCGGGAACCAGGCCAGCCAGGGCCTGGCCATGCGCGGGGCCGATGACTTCGCCGTCCTGCCGGGGCCGCGTCGCGTTGAGGTGGAGAACCGGATCCTCGTGGATCGTCTGGACACTCTTCTGCCTCGGCTGATGGCCGAAGCCGGCCTCGACATGTGGCTGGTGATCAACCGGGAGTACGCCGAGGACCCCGTCTACTTCACCCTCGTGCCCCAGCCGTCCTTCGCCGCCCGGCGGACCACCATGCTGGTCTTCCATCGCAAGGCCGACGGGACGGTCGAGCGGCTGTCCGTCAACCGGTATCCCCTCGGAGGGCCCTATACGGCGGCCTGGTCGGGAGGCGACCTGGACGCCCAGTGGAAGGCGCTGGCCGACGTGATCGTCAGTCGCGATCCCAAGCGGATCGGGATCAACACCTCTCGCCATTGGCCGGTCGCGGATGGCCTGACGGCCGGGCTGGACGCCCGGCTTCGGGAGGTTCTTCCGTCAGACTATGCCGCCCGGCTGGCGCCTGCGGAGCCGCTTGTGATCCGCTGGCTTGAGACGCGCACCGCCGCAGAGATCGAACTCTATCCCCATGTCGTTTCCCTTGCGCGCGGCGTCATCGCCGAGGCCTTCAGCGCAAAGGTGATCACCCCGGGCGTGACCACCACCGCGGAGGTCGCCTGGTACATCCGGGGCCGCTTCGAGGCGCTAGGCCTGCCCATCTGGTTCTTCCCCGATGTGAATCTCCAGCGCCAGGGGATCGCCTGCAAGGGGGAGGAAGGGTTCTGCGGCGTGGCCGGAGTGATCCAGCGCGGCGACGTCCTGCATACCGACGTGGGCATCTGCTATCTCAAGCTCTGCACCGACACCCAGGAGATGGGCTACGTCCTCAGGCTGGACGAAACCATGCCGCCTGCAGGCCTTCAGGCCGCCTTGGCTGAGGGCAATCGCTGGCAGGACCTGCTGACGGGCGCCTTCGTCACCGGCCGTACCGGGAACGAGATCCTGGCCCGGACTTTGGAGGCCTCGCGGAAGGCCGGCATCCGCGGGAGCGTCTACAGCCATCCGATCGGCTTCTTCGGTCACGCCCCCGGCCCAACCATCGGCATGTGGGACAATCAGCGTCCCACGCCTGTCCAGGGAGACTGGCGGCTTAATCCCGACACCGCCTACGCCATCGAGGGCGCCATCTGGCGAGGGGTTCCCGAGTGGGGCGGTCAGCTCGTGCACATGAAGCTGGAGCAGAGCGCCCTCTTCGACGGCAAGACGGTTCACTATCTGGCCGGCCGGCAGACCGAGTGGCATCTGGTCCGCTGAGCCTGGCGGTCAGGCCAGCGTCACCGCCGGAAGCGGGTGGCCAGGACGATGGCGGAGTTGGTGCGCTCCACGCCGGGCATGAGGCCGATCCGGTCGATGGCGGCGTCCAGCTCCGCGACATTGGCGGCTGAAGCGATGGCGATCATGTCGTACTCGCCGCTGACGGAATGGAGCTCACGCACCTGGGGCAGGGCGCGAGCCGCAGCCTCCACCGCCCGGGATTCCCGCGGGGCCACCTTGATCAGCACATGGGCGCGCACCGCCCCGTCCTCCAGGGCGTCCGCCAGTCGAAGGGAATAGCCCCGGATCACGCCCGTGCGTTCAAGGCGCTCCAGCCGGCCCTGCACCGTGGTGCGCGAGCGGCCCACCCGCCGGGCGAGGTCCGCCGTGCTCGCCCGGGCGTTCTCGCGAAGGGCGACCAGAAGGGCCTGGTCGATCTCATCCAATTCCATTTCGTCGGTTTCCTCCGGCGGAACGCCGTAATGCGTCCTGCGAATGAACGGTCTGCACCTGTACACCGTCAGGCGCTTCCGTCCCACTGGAGCGAGGTGCGGAACCCCGGGGAGTCGGATCATGAAACGGGTGGCGATTGTCGGTGCAGGCAAGATCGGCGGGGTGATCGCCGACCTGCTGGCTGGGTCAGGGGATTACGAGGTCGAGGTCTTCGACGCCTCCGCCGAGAATCTCGCGCGCCTTGCCACGCGTCGCCCGGTGGCCCGGCGGCGGATGGATGTCCGCAGCGAGGACTTCCCCGAGGCCCTGAAGGGCGCCTTCGCCGTCCTCAACGCCGCACCTTACCACGCCACCACGGCGGTCGCCCGCGCCGCCCGCAAGGCGGGCGTCCACTACCTCGACCTCACCGAGGACGTCGCCAGCACCCGCGAGGTCAAGGCTCTGGCCGAGGGAGCGCCCTGCGCCTTCATTCCCCAGTGCGGCCTGGCGCCGGGCTTCATCAGCATCGTGGCCCACGACCTAGCCTCCCAGTTCGACACGCTGGAGGACGTTCGCCTGCGCGTGGGGGCCCTGCCTCAGTTTCCCAGCAACACGCTGAACTACAACATCACCTGGAGCACGGACGGGGTCATCAACGAGTACTGCGAGCCCTGCGAGGCCATCGTGGATGGCCGCCTGCGCGAGACACAGGCCCTGGAGGAGCGCGAGGAGTTTTCCCTCGACGGCGTGACCTACGAGGCCTTCAACACCTCGGGCGGGCTGGGAACCCTCTGCGCGACCCTCGCCGGGCGGGTGCGCAACCTCAACTACCGGACCATCCGGTATCCGGGACATGCGGCGATCATGAAGACCCTGCTGCACGACCTGGGCCTGCGCGACCGACGCGAACTCCTGAAGGAGATCCTCGAGAACGCCGTGCCCTCGACCCTCCAGGACGTGGTGGTGATCTTCGTCACGGTCAGCGGCCGGCGGCACGACGCCCTGGTGCAGGTCAGCTACGCCAACAAGGTCTACTCCGGCCCGGTCGAGGGGGTGATGCGCAGCGGCATCCAGATCACCACGGCCTCCGCCATCTGCGCGGTGCTGGACATGCTGGCGGCGGGCGACCTTCCCCAGGCGGGCTTTGTCCGGCAGGAACAGATTTCGCTCGCGGCCTTCCTGGCCAACCGCTTTGGTCGAAACTACGCCGCCCCCGACACCGGCCTGCAGCCGGGCGCGCGGGTCGCCTGAGAGGCCCCATGTCCGACGTCTTAGAGAACCCCGCCCAGGACGCCCTCGCCATCCTCGACCGCCTGGGGGTTCCCCTGCAGGCCCTGGAGGGCGGCGACCTACCCGCCTGTTCGCCTCTGACCGGTGAGGAGATCTGCCGGGTCGCCTCGGTCTCGCCAGAAGCGGCGTCGGCTCGGATCGGTGCGGCGCATGCCGCCTTCCTGGCCTGGCGGCGCTTGCCTGCACCGCGCCGTGGGGAGCTTGTCCGGCTCTTCGGCGAGGAGCTCCGGGCCGCGAAGGCCGACCTCGGGCGCCTGGTGACCCTGGAGGCGGGAAAGGTCCTCTCCGAGGGACTGGGCGAGGTTCAGGAGATGATCGACATCTGCGACTTCGCCGTCGGTCTGTCCCGCCAGCTCTACGGCCTGACCCTGGCCACCGAGCGCCCGGACCACCGGATGATGGAGACCTGGCACCCGCTTGGCGTCGTGGGGGTGATCTCGGCATTCAACTTCCCGGTGGCGGTCTGGTCCTGGAATGCGGCGCTGGCCCTCGTCTGTGGCAACGCGGTGGCCTGGAAGCCCTCGGAGAAGACCCCCCTGACCGCACTGGCGGTCCAGGCCCTCTTCGAGCGCGCCGCTGCGCGTTTCGGCCCGGACGCGCCGGAGGACCTCTGCGTTCTCCTTCAGGGCGGGGCGGACATCGGCGCTGTCCTTGTGGACGATCCGCGTGTTCCGCTGGTCTCCGCGACGGGCTCCACCGCCATGGGGCGGAAGGTGGCGCCGCGCCTAGCCGCCCGTTTCGCGCGGGCCTTGCTGGAGCTGGGTGGTAACAACGCCGCCATCCTCGCTCCCAGCGCCGACCTGGAGCTGGCCGTGCGGGCGGTGGCCTTTTCCGCCATGGGCACGGCGGGCCAGAGGTGCACCACCCTGCGCCGCCTGTTCGTCCATGAGACCCGGTACGATGAGGTTCTCTCCCGGTTGAAGGCGGTCTACGCCGGGGTCCAGGTCGGGGACCCGCGGGAGGAGGGGGTCCTGGTCGGCCCGCTGATCGACCGTGCAGCGGGGGAGGCCATGGCGGCGGCCCTGGCCGAGGCCGGGCGGGCCGGCGGGCGGATTCACGGAGGCAGGCCCCTGGACCGGCCCGGGGTCTATGTCCGTCCCGCCCTCGTGGAGATGCCCGGACAAGCCGAGGTGGTCCTGCGCGAGACCTTCGCTCCCATCCTCTACGTGATGCGCTACCGCGACCTCGCAGAGGCGATCGCAGCGCAGAACGCGGCGCCCCAGGGCCTGTCGTCCTCGATCTTCACCCTGGACCTGCAGGAGGCCGAGCGCTTCCTGTCGGCGGAGGGCTCGGACTGTGGCATCGCCAACGTCAATATCGGGCCGTCCGGGGCTGAGATCGGCGGCGCGTTCGGCGGCGAGAAGGAAACGGGCGGGGGCAGGGAGTCCGGCTCCGACAGCTGGAAGGCCTACATGCGCAGGGCGACCAATACGATTAACTACGGCTCGGCCCTGCCGCTGGCCCAGGGGGTGAGCTTCGACGTCTGAGAACCGGGGCGAAGAGGCTTCCGGTCTGGTCGTCAGCGGGTGGCCCGTGCTTTCCTTCGCTCCTCACCGCGCCGGACTGTGACCCGGCGACACTGAGAAGGTCAGGGTGATGTCTGTCGGCGCCCTATGGTTTCCTGGAACCGATGGCGAGCCTCCGCCAAGGGAAACCTCGCGCCTGGAAGCGGCGATTGCCCGTCGTCTCAGGGTCACCTTCTCCTACAGCGACGGATCGGGCCTTCTTTCACGCCGCCGGGTGCGCCCCCTCCAGCTGGTTTCGGGTCGAAACGGAGGGCTCCTGATCGCCTGGTGTGAGCTTCGCCGGGACATGAGGACGTTCCGGCTGGACAGGATGGGCGCCGTACGACCCGGTTCGCGGTTTCTCGTCCCACGCGGAGAGGGGCTTGAAGGCGATCCCGGAAGCAACCCGGTCTGACGCCGCAAGGCGTCAGCCGTCCGCGCTCAACTGGAGCGCCGCCCTCGCCATCATCTGGAAGACGGCCGAGCGCCGGTCGATCTGGTTCACGGTTCCCGCCAGGTAGAGGCCGTCGGCCGGGCTGTGGAAAATCACTGCGCCGGACAGGCCGGAGTGGCCAATCAGCGGCGCCAGCTTACGGAACCCCGTCATGGCGGCCGGCAGCTGGAAGCGCATCATGCCGGTTCCGTACTCCAGCGGGAAGAACATGGGCCGGAAGTCCCGGAGGGCCTCGATCCGCTTCCTGTCGAACAGGGCGCCCTCGAAGAAACCACGGAGGAAGACCAGGGCTTCCCGGGCTGTGGTCACGACCCCGCCGTCCGCCTGCGAAAAGACCATGGCGTTCGGGATCCTCAGATCCCTGTCCCGGAAGCGGAGCGGCCTGGGCCGCTTGTCGGCGGGGTCCGAGTAGATCCATGTGCGCTGGAGCCCCAGGGGCTCGGCGATCCGTCTCTCGAAGACCCTGGCGAAGGGCGCTCCGTCCACCTGCTCGATGACCTTGCCGAGGATCTGGTAGTTCGAGTCCGAATAGTGGGCGCGGTCCAGGTTTCCCGGTGCGGCTTGGGCTCCCAGGCGACG
>CANGRP010000088.1 GCA_947456005.1 Caulobacteraceae bacterium | reverse complement strand
TGGACCAGACCGTCACGAAGCCGGGGGAGTTCTACTACTTTGCGGGCGCCCAGAGGGGCGACAAGCGCACGGCCCGTTCGACCCTGCAGATGGACCTCGGGATCGCCAAGGGCCTCTCCATGACGGCGGGCGCCGTTCACATCGAGCGCGAGGACAATCTCCGGACAGGCTCGCCCCTGAACAGCACCTACCTTAACATGGGCCTGCGCGCTGCGGCCCTGGGGTCCCTGTTCAACCTGGACCACACGCAGGACGTGAAGAGTGGCGCCGCCACGGAGATCGGTGTCCGGACGATGATCCAGCGGGTCTCCGTCGACGCCTCCCGCACCTGGATCACAGGCCTGGTCAGTGACGATTATGGGCGGATCGAAGACCCGCTGCGGGTCCGTGACCAGGTGCGACTCGCCGGCGCCCTGAACCTCCCGGACAAGACGCGACTACCCTTCACCCTCGACTTCCGGCACGAGGCGACCGGCTCAGGGATCCGCACCTACAAGATCCAGCCGCGTCTCTCCCTGAACGCGGGCGGAGCCAGCTTCACCAACGCCCTTGACTGGCAGCTCGCCCCCGGGGGCGACAGCATCGCCGGCGTTCTCCAGGCCAGCCAGCGCGTCGCGGGCGTGGGGGTGAGCGGCCAGCTGGCCTACATGCTCCGGCCCGACATCAAGCTGAGTAGCTTCGCCATGAACCTCGACAGGAGCCTCGGGGAGAACAACCGTCTTTCTCTTGGCGTCGTCCAGACTTTTGGCCCGGCCAAGACAACGTTGACGGCGGGCTGGACCCGCAACTTCGGCGCCTTCAGCGTGGGCTTCAGCGGGCTCTACGGCGGGTCCCGGAATGTCGGGGCGGGCCTGCAGATCACGACGGCCCTCGGCCGGAATCCGAGAAGCGGCCGGGCCATGAGCGACTGGAGGCCCATGGCGGGTTCCGGCGCTGTCTCGGCCAAGGTCTTTCTGGACTCCAATTTCAACGGCCGGTTCGACGCGGGCGAGGAGCCGATCGAGAACGCAGGGTTCACGGTCAACGGCAGCGGCCGGCAGGGAGGGCGAACCGACGCCCGGGGCGAGACCTTGCTGACGCGGCTCCAGCCCCGGGCCTATGCTGACCTGGCGCTGGACCCCGGCACCCTCGACGACGTCCAGTGGCAGCCCACGCGCCCTGGGGTCCGTATCCTGCCGCGCCCCGGAAAGGTGCAGATCATAGACTTCCCTGTCGTGCTGACCTCCGAGATCGATGGCGTCGTCTATCTCCGGTCGGACGAGGGCCGCCGCGGGATCGGCAATGCTCGCCTCCAGCTCGTCGACTCTTCAGGCAAGGTCGTGTCGGACACCGTCAGCGGCGGCGACGGCTACTACATCATGCCCAACGTCCGGCCGGGAACCTATCGGCTCCGGGTCTCGCCTGAGCAGCTGACCGGCCTTCGGCTCACCGCCGACGAGGCCCCGGAGGTCACCATCAACGACCGGGCGGACTTCGTGAACGGGGTCGATATCACGCTGAGCCGGGCGCGTTGACAGCCCTTGCCCGCCGCCGCCCCGAAGCCGCGGTCAGTCCATCAGCCGCTGCATGAGATAGGTGTATTCCAGGGCCTGCCGGAGGGCGCGCTCGTTGAGGTTCGCCGCGGCGGCGTGACCCCCGTCCATGTTCTCGTAGTAGAGGAAGTCGTAGCCAAGGTCCCTCAGCCGGGCGGCCGCCTTGCGGGCGTGGGCCGGGTGGACCCGGTCGTCCTTGGTCGAGGTCTCGATGAAGACGGTGGGATAGGGCCGCCCCGCCTTCAGGTTCTGGTAGGGCGAGTAGCTGAGCAGCATCTCGCGCTCCGCCGGGACGGCCGGGTCCCCGTACTCTCCCACCCAGGAGGCGCCGGCGCCGATCTGGGTGTAGCGGATCATGTCGAACAGGGGCACCTGGATGACTACGGCGTTGTAGAGTTCCGGACG
The DNA here is from genome assembly GCA_947456005.1 of Caulobacteraceae bacterium. GTDB lineage: Bacteria > Pseudomonadota > Alphaproteobacteria > Caulobacterales > Caulobacteraceae > Phenylobacterium. The sequence continues at coordinate 7,333 of CANGRP010000088.1, read as the reverse complement.
CTGGGTCAGGGCGACGCCCATGAGGAGCCCGCCGTTCGACCCCCCCATGATCCCCAGCCGCCGGGGCGAGGTGTAGCCGCGACGGATGAGGTCTTCGGAGACGGCGAAGAAGTCCTCATAGACCCGCATCCGGTCCAGCTTCAGGCCCGCATTGTGCCAGCGCGGCCCGAACTCGCCGCCGCCCCGGATATTGGCCACCACATAGATCCCGCCCCGCTCCACCCAGAGCTTTCCGGGCGTGGCGGCGTAGGCCGGCGTCTGGCTGACCAGGAAACCGCCATAGGCGTGGAGGAGGGTCGGGTTGGAGCCGTCCATCGGGGCATCCTTCCGGCGGACGACCGAGTAGGGGACCCGCGTCCCGTCCTTCGAGACCGCCCAGTGCTGCTCGGCGATCATGTTTGAGGCGTCGAACCGGGCCGGCAGGCTGCGCAGGCGCTCCGGCGCGCCGCCCGTGGCGTCCGCCAGCCACTGGCTGGTCGGGGACAGGTAGCCCGCCGCGCTCACCAGGATCCTGTCGCCATCCCGGCTGACCGAGGTGAGGGTCAGGGTCGAGTCCGCCGGCAGGGCGAGGGTCTCTGAGCTCCAGCCGGCGCCGGACCGCTTCAGGCTGCGGACCTGGCCCCGGACATTATCCAGGAGGCCAATGACCAGCCGGTCCCGGGTCGAGGCGACCTGTTCGACGCTCTGGCTCTCGGTCGGACGCAGCACCAGTTCCGGCCGCAGGGCTTCCGGCGCGGCTCGGACTGCGGCCAGGTCGAAGTCGACAAGGTCACCGGCCTTCAGGCCGGCCGCCGCCCAGTCGGCCTCAAGGCTGACCACCAGCCGGCCGGCGACCAGGGCCTGGACGGTTGAGCGCAGGGGCAGGGCCAGCTTCAGGGTCCGGTCTCCCGCCAGCAGGTGATGCTCGGCGCTGAAGGTGTCGAGGGGCCGGGTCAGGATCACGGCCTCGACCTCTCCCCCGGCGTTCCGGAAGACCTGCCCGTTCACCCCGTAACCGCCGTCCTTACGGTCGCCGCGGAACACCTCCGGGGCCTGGGCGAGCGTCTGGCCCCGCGTCAGCAGGCGCGCGACGTACGGATAGCCCGAGACGGTGCTTTCCGCCGGCGAGAGGGCCGTGACGACCAAAAGGGTGTCGCGGTCGATCCAGTCAAAGCGGTGCTTGCCCTCAGGCAGGCGGAACCCGCCGTCGAGGAACCGGCCCTCGCGGGCGTCGAACTCCCGCACCGTCACGGCGTCCTTGCCGCCATTGGACAGGCTCACCAGGCAGAGCCGATTGTCCGGCGCCAGACAGTCGACCCCGGCGAAGACCCAGTTGCCGCCCTCCGACTTGGCCAGGGCGTCGACGTCGAGGATCGTGCGCCAGGCCGGCGCGCCCGACCGGTAGCTGGCGAGGTCCGTCTCGCGCCAAAGGCCCCGGACATGGGTGCGGTCCTGCCAGAAGTCCCGGATCCTTTCCCCGCCGGCGAAGGCAATCCCGGGAATGCGGTCCGGGGCCGTCGCGATGGCCTGGGCCTCCGCGTAGAGGCCGGCATAGCGCGGGTCGTTCTGCAGCCTGGGCAGGGAGCGGGCGTTCTCGGCCTTCGCCCAGGTCAGGGCGCGCTCGCCCTCGATCTCCTCCATCCAGGTGAAGGGGTCATCCCCGGCTCGGGCTTCGGTCATCGCAAGGGTCCCCAGGAGGAGTGACGCCGCCAGGGCGGCTGGGCGCAGGACGTTCCGCATCATCGCGTCTCCGGATGGGGCGGTCTTCGACAGAGACCCCTGCCGCGCCGCCGCCTCTGTGCTAGCGTCCTACCGGGCCGGGCGGAAGTCCCGGGCGGGAGGAAACCGACATGTTCACGAGAAGCCTGATCCTCGCAGCGGCGGCGGGCGCAAGCCTGGCCGCGGCCCCGGCCCCGGCCCTGGCGGCGCCCGCCCGGCCGAACATCATCGTCATCATCGCCGATGACCTGGGCTTTGGCGACACCGGAGCCTACGGCTCGCCGCAGGTGAAGACCCCCCACATCGACGCCCTGGCCCGGGACGGGGTTCGCTTCACCCAAGGCTATGTCGCCCATCCGGTCTGCGCGCCGTCCCGCGCCGCCCTCATGACCGGCCGCTACCAGACCCGCTTCGGCTATGAGTTCAATCCTGTCGGCCGGGACCGGACGGGCGGCGTCTCCCGGGACGAGGTCTTCCTGCCCCAGGTCCTGAAGGGCGCCGGGTACTCGACCGGCATGGTCGGCAAGTGGCATCTGGGCCAGCCTTCGGGCTACCACCCCCTCGACCGCGGTTTTGACAGCTTCTTCGGCATCATGACCGGCGCCACGGCCTTCATGACCGACTTCCAGGCCGGCGACGAGGAGATCACCCCGCCCGGCGCCGAAGCCTCGTTCGGCATCGCTGAAGGGGTCCGCCCCCCCCCCGGCGCAACCGAGGCCGAAAAGATGACCCTCCTGCGCAAGGCCGCCCCCGTCTATCGGGGCCGCGAGGCGGTGGAGGAGGGCGCCTACCTGACCGACGCCTTCACGCGCGAGGCCATCAACTTCATCGACGCCACGGCAGGACGCCCCTTCTTCCTCTACCTCGCCCATGCGGCGCCGCACACGCCCCTGCAGGCGCCGGCCCGCTACATCGCACGCAACAGCGACATCCCGGACAAGGGCCAAAGGGTCTACGCCGCGATGGTCACCGCCCTGGACGATGGGGTCGGACGGATCCGTGCGGAGCTCAAGGCGCGGGACCTGGAGAAGAACACCGTCATTGTCTTCCTCTCCGACAACGGCTGCGCCGGCTACATCGGGACGGCCTGCACAAACGGTCCGCTGAACGGCTTCAAGGGCCTGCACCTCGAGGGCGGCGTTCGGGTGCCCTACATCATTTCCGCGCCCGGGCGCTTCCGCCGCGGCGGGGTGGAGGACCAGGTGGTTTCCAGCCTCGACATCGCCCCCACGGCCGCCGCCCTGGCGGGGGCGACCCTGCCGAAAGGGACAGACGGCGAGAATCTCGTTCCCTACCTCTCCGGTCCGAAGCCGAAGGGCTTCGAGCGCCGCCTGTTCTGGCGCTCGGGCCCCAACTTTGCCGTCCGGGACGGCGCCTGGAAGCTGTGGAGCGTCAACCGCGCCGAGCCGGGCGAGACCGAGAGCACGGCCGCCGGCATCACCCCCGACGGGGTGCAGGCCAAGGCCTCCTCCCAGGGCGTCTACGACATGCTCTACAACCTCGCCGACGATCCGGGCGAGAGCCGGAACCTCGCGGCCGCGCGGCCCGAAGTGGTCGCACGCTTGAAGGCCGTGATCGCCGAGTGGGACAAGGACAACGTCCCCGCCCAGTGGACCAGCATGCGCCAGGCGGTCCGCCGCCATGAAGGCCAGATGCTGAAGATCTATCCCTGACCACCGCCGCCGGAGCCCAGGCCCCATGTCCGAATCCTTCTCCCGTCACCTGGTCGATCCCGAGCTCCTGCCCATGCTCGACGCCTTCCCGACGGTGGCCCTGACAGAGGCCATGCTGGCGGGCATGCGGGGCCGCGCCTCCTGGTTCCCCGCCGACCCGAAGGACGCCGAGCGGGCCGATCAGGTCCGACGCCTCATCCCCGGCCGCGCGGGCGATCCCGACGTCGAGGTCATCATCTACCGACCCCGGGGTGTCGAGGGCTCCCTGCCCTGCATCCTTCACATACATGGCGGCGGCTATGTCTCGGGTCGGGCGGACGCCAACGAGGCCCTGCACCGGCCCATGGCCGCCGACCTCGGGTGCGTCATTGTCACGGTGGAGTATCGCCTGGCGCCCGAGACCCGCTTCCCCGGCGCCGTGGAGGACTGCTACGCCGCCCTGGCCTGGACCCTGACTCACGCCGCCGAACTGGGAGTCGACCCGGAGCGGGTCGGGGTCATGGGCGAGAGCGCCGGCGGAGGCCTCGCCGCAGGCCTCGCCCTGCTGGTCCGGGACCGGGGCGAGCACCGGCTCGCCTTCCAGCACCTGATCTACCCGATGATTGACGACCGCACCTGCACACGCCCCGATCCGCACCCCACGACGGGAGAGTTTATCTGGACCGCGCACAACAACCGTTTCGGCTGGGCGGCCCTGCTCGGGCATGAGCCCGGTATCGAAGGGGTCCTGCCCTACGCCGCCGCGGCCCGGGCCGAAAGCCTTGCGGGTCTGCCGCCGACCTTCATCGCCACCGGCGCCCTCGACCTCTTCCTGGAGGAGAACCTGGAATACGCCCGCCGGCTGACCCGCGAGGGGATCCCGACCGAGGTGCACGTCTATCCCGGCGCCTTCCACGCCTTCCAGGTCATGCGCGGCGCCCGCGTGGCGCAGTCCGCCGAACGCGACAGCCGGGCGGCCCTGAACCGCTTCCTGAACGGGTGAGGTCAGCCAGGGTTCCGGGCGCTCGCCAGCCAGGTCGCCGAGGGCATGTAGACCGCCCCCTCGCGCAACCAGGGCCGGACCGCCTCGCGCACCTGCTCACGCAGGGCGGGCGCCAGGTCCGGTCGCTCGCGCAGGATCGCGCCCAGGGGCCCGACCCGGAAGCTCATCTCCACCGTTCCTTCAAGGTCCAGGCCGCCGATCGCCTCGTCGTGCGGTGCGATCTCGATCCCGGTGAAGCCCGCCTCGGCCAGGATCGCGCGCACCCTGTCCGGGTCGGCGAAGGCGAAGGGCCCTGGCGTCCCCGGCTCCGGCGGCGGGGCGTTTGGGACGAGGCCGGCGGCGGCCTCGGCGGGCAGGCGCATCCAGAGGTTCTCGGCCAGGGGGCGCCAGCAGACGAAGGCCAGCCGGCCACCGGGCCGCAGGCTCCGTCGCAGGTTGGCGAAGGCGGCCGCGGGGTCCGCGAAGAACATCACGCCGAAGCGCGAGAAGACGGCGTCCCGGTCGTCGGGAAGGGCGGCGACCTGCGCGTCGGCCTCCTGGAAGTCGAGGTTGTGGGCGCCGGAGGCCACGGCCCGGCCTCGGGCGACCTCCAGCATGGGCGCCGAGATATCGAGGCCCAGCACCCCACCCTCCGGTTCCACCCGCCGGGCCAGCTCCAGGCTGGTGTCGCCGCAGCCGCAGCCGACATCGAGGACCTGCTCCCCCGGCGCCGGAGCCAGCCGGTCCATGGCCGCCAGTCCCAGGGGGCGGATCTGCCGGTCGATACGGTCCTGGAGGTCGGCCCACGTCCGGCCCGCCGTGTCGTTCCAATAGGCGACCTGGGCCGCGTTCGCCGTACTCATGCCGGATTCTCCTTCCAGACGGACCGCATGGGCCTCGCCGGGTTCCGGCGCGCCCCGCCCACCACCGTGCCGCCTTCCGGAGGACTTCACCAGATGCCGTCGAAAGCCCTGTTCCTCGCGCTCCTTCTGGCGCTGGGCGTCATCGCCGGTCCCGCCCTGGCGGCGGCCCCGCCTGAGGGTCTCGAGGCGCGCCTCGACGCCATCCTCGCCCGGGGCGCCCCTGGCGTCTCCGTCCTCGTCTACAGGGACAAGGACCTGCTCTACCGCGTGGACCGCGGACGCATGGCGCCGGATGCGGTCCTGCCCATAGCCTCGGGGTCCAAGTGGATGACCGCCGCCCTGGTCATGTCCCTGGTGGACGAGGGGCGCCTTTCCCTCGACGAGCCGATCGGCCGACACCTTCCGCAGTTCCGGGGCCCGTCCGGCGAGATCACCCTGCGCCAGCTGCTCTCCTACACAGCCGGCCAGGGCGGCCTGATGGGCATGTCCGACCTTCTCCAGGAGTCCGGGATCACCCTGGAGGAGTCGGCTGTCCGGATCGCCCGGCGCCCCCAGGCGGATCCGCCGGGAACGGTCTTCCGATACGGCGGCCCGTCCTTCCAGGTTGCGGGGGCGCTGGTCGAGAAGGTCACCGGACAGCGGTGGGCGGACCTCTTTGAGGCGCGCATCGCCCGGCCGCTCGGCATGACGTCAACGACCTGGGGCCATCCCTTGCGCGCGGATCTCGATCCGGCGACCGTCCACAATCCCAATCTCCAGGGCGGCGTCTACACCACCGCCGCCGACTATGGCCGCTTCCTGGGAATGCTGGCGGGACGGGGCGTCCTGGACGGCCAGCGCGTGCTCTCTGAGGCCGCCATCGCCGAACTGCAGACGATCCAGACCGCAGGAAAGCCCATGGCCTATCGGCCCCCGGGGTTGTCGGACATCGAAGCCTATAGCCTGGGGAACTGGTGCGAGGCCGCCGGGGCCGAGGGCGATTGCGTCCTGGCCTCCAGCCCTGGCGCCTTTGGAGTCTATCCCTGGATTGACCGCCGGACCGGACTCTACGGCCTGTTCTTCATGAAGCACCAGCTGCCCCTGGTGGTGGGACCCATCCGCAAAGCCCGGGCCCTCATTCTCTCCGCCGCGCCCTGATCCCCCTCAGGCCGACAGGGCGTAGTCCTCCAGGACGGGCGCCTTCATCTCGGCCTCGAAGGTCTCGTAGGACCAGGGATAGGTGGCGACATTGCCATGGGCGTCAAAGTACCAGCTGCGGCAGCCCGAGGCCCAGATGGACCCGGCCAGCTTGTCCTTCAGCGCCTGGGTCCAGGCCTGGGTGGGTTCCTCCCGGGGCGTGATCTCCCGGGCCCGGCCCTCCAGCAACAGGTCCACGAGCTGGAGCACATAGTCCAGCTGGCGCTCGGCCGTCATCAGGAAGGAGAAGTTGCCGAGCGGGCTGTTGGGACCTCCCAGCATGAACCAGTTGGGCAGGTCGGGCACCGTCACCCCGCGATAGGTCACATTGCCCTTCGCCCAGGTCTCGGACAGGGTCTGGCCGCTGCGTCCGGTGATCCGCATGTCGCCGAAGGGGTGATGGGCGTCAAAGCCCGTGGCCAGGACCAGGATGTCCAGCTCGTGAAGCCGGCCGTCCGCCGTCCGCACCCCGCCGGCCTCGATCCGGGAGATGCCGTCGGTGACCAGCTCGGCGTCAGGTCTCTGGATGGCCGGATAGAACAGGCTGGAGACGATCAGTCGCTTGCAGCCCATCCGGTAGTCCGGGGTCAGCCGGGCGCGGAGTTCCGGATCGGCCACGGTGTTCAGGTTGTCCAGGCAGGCTTGGGCCATCCGGGCGTAGACATCCGGCGCCTCGCCCGCCACCGCCGCGCAGAAGGCGCCGTTGAAGGCCTGGGCGAGGTGGGCGTACTGGTCCTCCAGCAGGGCCGGGTCGGCCCGGTAGGCGGCGCGCTTCTCCTCGGCGATCGGCAGGTTGGGCTCGGGCAGGATCCACTGCGGTGTGCGCTGGAAGAGGCTGACCTTGGCCGCCCGGTCGACAATGGCCGGGACGACCTGGATGGCCGTGGACCCTGTGCCGATGACCCCGCTCCGCTGGCCCTCAAGGGGAATGGAATGGTCCCACCGGGCGGTGTGGAAGGCCG
>CANGRP010000087.1 GCA_947456005.1 Caulobacteraceae bacterium | reverse complement strand
CGAGCGCGCCGCCGCCTGGCGCGCCCTGGCGCGGGGCGAGGTGAGCGAGGCCGAGGCCGCCCGTCGGCTGGACATGGCCTACCGCCGCGAGCTGGCCGCCCGGAGCCGGGTCGAGAGCGCGGTTGCGGAATGGGCCCTTCGCCAGTCTCCGGAGGTGCGGGCCCGGGTGGGCGAGGCCCTGGCCAGGGACGCTCTGCCCCGCGGCCGCCAACCGGTCAGGCCAGACCGACCCGAGGATCGTCCGTCTCCGGGCCCCGAGGGGGCGGCAGGAGGAAGCTGACCCGGGTCCCTTGGCCGGGAGCGCTTTCTATGGTCAGGTTGGAGCCGTGCATTTCCACAAAGGCCTTCGACAGGGCCAGCCCCAGGCCAGTGCCCTGCGTGGTCTTTGAATGCTGGCTCTCGACCTGTTCGAACGGCGCCGCAAGACGCGGCAGGTCGTCGGGGTCGATGCCGATGCCGGTGTCCTGGACCGTCAGGCGCACACCGCCCGCCTCCCCGCGCGCGCGCACCGAGACCCGTCCGCCGGCCGGCGTGAACTTCAGCGCGTTGGACAGGAGGTTGAGCAGGATCTGCTTCACCGCCCGGGCGTCGGCCTCCACCTCGGGAAGGTCTTCACCGATGTCGGCGATCAGCATGAGGCCTGCGGTGTCCGCTCGGTTCCGCACCAGGCGGAGGGCCTCCTCCGCGAGGGCCCCGACGTCGAGAGGCTCCCGGTACAGGATCATCTTGCCCGCCTCGATCTTTGACATGTCGAGCACGTCGTTGATCAGCGCCAGCAAGTGCTGCCCGGAGGCCAGGATGTCGTTGACGTAACCCTTGTAGGGCGTCGCGCCCAGTGGGCCGAAGAGTTCCTGGGTCATGATCTCCGAGAAGCCGATGATGGAGTTCAGCGGCGTGCGCAGCTCATGGCTCATATTGGCCAGGAACTCGCTCTTGGCCCGGTTGGCCTCGACGGCCCTCAGCTTCTCGGTCTCGTACTTCCGCGCCAGGTCAGACAACTGGATCTGGCTGCCCTCCAGCCGGCTGATGGCGTCGCGGAGGGTTTCCTCGTCCCGGCTCCGCTCGGCTTCGCGGAGCTTCAGGGCGGTGATATCCACTGCGGTCATCACCAGTCCACCGGAGGGGGTGCGGCGTTCGTGGGTCTGGGCCCAGCGTCCGTCCCGGAACTCGATCTCGCGGACGCCGGCGGCGGCGGCGTCCGGCTTGAGGGACTGGCGGATGGCTTGGCGCGTCAGCCGGGCGAACTCGGCGTGCGGTGAGTCCGCCTGCAGGGCCTCGGCCTCGAAGCCGAACATCCGGGCGAAGGCGGGATTGGCGGCCACCAGCCGGCCCTGGGCGTCCCAGCAGGCGAAGGCGGAGGCCATGACCTGCAGGGCCTCGATCAGGGACTCCGGCGGCGCCTCGCCGGATGGCGTCTCCTGGGGCGTCCGGTTCCTTGCGCCGCGCCGCCCAAGCCAGAGACCGCCGACGCCGGTCAGGGCGCCCAGGGGCGCGGCCATCATCAACACCCCGCTCCAGGCCGGCGCGGCGTCACGAAAGGCGAGGGCAAGACCCGCCGACAGGGCGGAGGCGGAGAGGCCCGCAAGAATCAGGGATGCAGGGGCCCCGCCGCTGAGCAGGGCTGACCGCTCCGTCCGTCCGAAATCGCTGACTGCAGACACCTCTGGGGCTCCCCGGTCAGACGGCCCCTTCGCCGCCCCGACTCACGTCTTCACCACGAAGAAGGTGAACAGAGTCCCAACATTCCGGGCGCCGGCGTCGGATTTCAGCCCTCCAGGGCCCGCCCGACCAGTTCCAGGACATTCCGCGAAAGCCCGGGGGCGGCGGCGATCCGCTCCAGTTCGGCCTTCATCTTCGCCCCAAGGTCAGGCCGATACCGGCGCCAGGATCCCAGCGGCTCCACCAGCCGGGCCGCCGTCATGGGGTTGTAGCGGTCCACCGACAGGATCTGGTCGGCCAGGAAGCGGTAGCCTGATCCGTCCTCGGCATGGAACCGGGCGGGATTGGCCGTGGCGAAGGTCGCCACCAAGGCCCGGAGCCGGTTCGGGGTCTGCGGATCAAAGTCCGGGTGGCTGGTCAGGGCGATCACCCGCTCCAGGGCTTCGGGTGCGGGATCCCGGGCCTGAAGGGCGAACCACTTGTCGATCACCAGGGGCTCGTCCTTCCAGCGGGCGTGGAAGTCCGAAAGGGCCGTGGCGAAGGCCGCTCCGCCGAGGGTCATGAGGGCGTTCAGGCCGCCCATGGCGTCGGTCATGTTCCCGGCCGCGCGGTAATGGCCCTCGGCAAGGTCCCGGGTCTCGGCGCGCGGACTGGCGGCCAGCAGCTCCAGGGCCGCATTGCGCAGGGCGCGCCGCCCGGCGCTGGCGGCGTCCGGCGAGAAGTCGCCGCCGTCCTGCAGGCCCAGATGCAGGCGCTTCAGGTTGTCTTCCAGGTGAACGGCAAGACGCAGGCGCAGGGCCTGTCGGGCTTCATGGATCGCCGACGGATCGGCGGGTGGCCGGGCGACCGCGAGGTCAGACTCCGTCGGCAAGGCCAGCAGAAGGGCCTTGAAGGCCGGCTCCGAGGCCTGGTCATTGAGCGCCCGGCCCATGGCCTCGGCGAACCGCTCCTCGCCCACCTCGTCCGGTGCGCCGCCGGCCCTGGCCAGGATGAGGTCGCGGGCCACCTCCTGGCCGGCCTCCCAGCGGTTGAACAGGTCGGCGTCGCCGGCCAGCTGGACATAGCGGTCGCCAGGCCTGGCGTCGGAGGACAGCTCCACCGGCGCCGAGAAGCCCCGCAGGGCCGACACCACCGGCCGCGAGGTCACCCCGGACAGGGTGAAGCGCGTCTCCTCGCCCTCCAGCACCACCAGGGTCTCGTCCAGGGCCTCGCCGTCGCGGGCGAAGGCCATCGTCCGGCCCTCGGCGTCCAGAAGGCCCAGGCGGACGGGAACGGGCAGGGCGCGCTTGTCGGCCTGGCCCGGGGTGGCCGGCGTCCTCTGGGTCAGGGTGATCTCCAGCTCGCCCGTCTCCGGCGTCCATCTCGAAGCCAGCCGCACCCGCGGGGTGCCCGCCTGCTCGTACCAGGCGAAGAAGGCGGAAAGGTCCCGGCCCGAGACTTCGGCGAAGCAGGCGATGAAGGCCTCCACCGTGGTGGCGTGGCCATCCCAGCGCTCGAAATAGAGGTCCATCCCCTTCCGGAAGGTCTCGGCCCCGATCAGGGCCTTGAGCATCCGGATCACCTCGGCGCCCTTCTCGTAGATGGTCGCCGTGTAGAAGTTGTCGATCTTCAGGTAGCTGGACGGGCGGACCGGGTGGGCCAGCGGCCCCTGGTCCTCGGCGAACTGCCGGGCCCTCAGGGCCTTCACGTCCTTGATCCTCTGCACCGCCTCGCCGCGCATGTCAGCCGAAAAAGCCTGGTCGCGGAAGACGGTCAGGCCCTCCTTCAGGCAAAGCTGGAACCAGTCCCGGCAGGTGATCCGGTTGCCGGTCCAGTTGTGGAAGTACTCGTGCGCCACCACGCTCTCGATGCGCTCGTAGTCCAGGTCCGTCGCCGTTTCGGGGTCCGCCAGCAGCAGGGACGAATTGAAGATGTTGAGGCCCTTGTTCTCCATGGCCCCGAAGTTGAAGTCGCGCACGGCGACGATCATGAAGAGGTTCAGGTCGTACTCGCGGCCAAAGGCCTCCTCGTCCCAGCGCATGGACCGCTTCAGGGCGTCCATGGCGTAGGCCGCCCGGGCCGCCATGCCCGGATCCACATAGACCTTCAGCTCCACCTTCCGGCCGCTGGCGGTGACGAAGCTGTCAGCCAGCTCGTCCAGTTCGCCGGCCACCAGGGCGAAGAGGTAGCAGGGCTTGGGGAAGGGGTCGTTCCAGACCGCATAGCGCCGTCCGTCGGTTCCTCGCCCGGTCTCCACCAGGTTGCCGTTGGACAACAGGCGCGGCCAGGCGTCGTCCGCCGTCATGCGCACAGTGAACCGGGCCAGGACGTCCGGCCGGTCGGGATACCAGGTGATCGTGCGGAACCCTTCGGCCTCGCACTGGGTGCAGAACCGGCCTCCCGACATGTAGAGCCCCTCCAGGGCCTTGTTGGCCGCCGGGTTGATCTCGACCTCGGTCTCCAGGACGAAGGCGTCGGGAACCCCGGGGATTGTCAGGCTGTGGGCGTCCTCGGTGAACTCGCCCGCCGCCAGGATCCGCCCGTCCACCGCTACCGACAGGGTCTTCAGCCGCTCCCCGTCCAGCCGCAGGGGCGCCCCGGCCTCGCCGTTTCGCCGCAAGGTCAGCCGGGCCTTCACCCGGGTGGCTTCCGGCTGCAGGTCGAAGTCCAGGTGAACCTCGTCCACGAGGAAGTCGGGCGGCCGATAGTCGGTCAGGCGGATCGGGGCGGGGGTTTCTGTGCGCATGCCTCCGATTTAGGCCATCCAGGCGGCCGGGGGGAGGGGCGCGGCGCAAGGAAAGACTCGCCATCCGCGGCCTTTGCACCCGAAATGCCTCCGACCCGGAAAGGATGCAGACTCCATGATCAAGCTGACCTTCGCCCTCGTCCGCCTGCCGCACCTGACCCGCGAGCAGTTCCAGGACTACTGGCTACATACCCACGGGCCCCTGGTGGCCAGCGTGAAGGACGTCCTGCGCATCCGCCGCTATGTCCAGCTGCACTCCATGGAAGAGACGGTCAGCGACGGCATCCGAGCGTCCCGCAACGCCCCGCCCCAGTTCGATGGGGTGGCCCAGCTCTGGTACGACAGCCTGGAGGATCTCGCGGCCCTGGCCGGCGACCCCGCCGCCCGTGAGGCCGGCCGCCTGCTATTGGAGGACGAACGAAAGTTCATCGACCTGCCGAAGAGCCCCCTCTGGTGGGGCGAGGAGAAGGTCATCGTCGGCGGGTGAGTTGAACTTTGATCCATCGCAAACATTCTCCGTGAATTCGGCGCCATGATCAGGTCTAGGAAAACGCCTTCCCTCGGCTGATATCTCGGCGCGCCATGGAGAGGTATATGCTTTATACAATTGCAGTAATCTTGATTGTACTTTGGCTTGTCGGTGTTGTCTCGGCATACACACTGGGCGGTTTCATTCATATTCTGCTGGTCATCGCCGTTATTTTGATTCTGCTTCGCGTCATACAGAATAGACGGGTCTGACGGGCCAGGGCCGCCGGAAGACGAACCAGACGATCAGCCCGCCGCCAGGCAAGGGGTCTGCGGAACCGCCGTTGACCCCCTCCGGCCCACTGCGCGGTCCACTCCCCCTTGGGGGGAGGAATTTGGGAACCCATTGCTCCCCCAAGGGGGAGCTGTCAGCGAAGCTGACTGAGGGGGTCAACGACGGTTCGGCTTTCACCCGTTCGCCGGCGGCCCCTCCAACCAGGCCTTGAGAATCGCCACGACCTGATCGCCGGGATTGTAGCCTCGAGTGACGACGCCGTAGGTCCCCTCAGGCCCCGGGCCGGCCACCAGGGTGGGGAAGCCCGTCACGCCAGCGCGCTGGGAGACGCCATAGTCGGCCCAGGTCTCGTGTTTCAGATCATCGGTCTCGAAGTCCGCCAGGAAGGCGTCGGGCGCCACGCCGTAGTCGGCGGCCAGCTCGGCCAGCACCGCGGGTCGGGTGATGTTGCGGTCCTCGGCGTAGAAGGCCCTCTGCAGGCGGCCCAGGTAGGCGATGGCGCCCTCGGGGTTGTCGCGCCGCACCCGCACCACGGCCCGGGCGGCGGGGTCGGTGTCATAGAGGAAGCCAGGCTCATCGAGCACGGCGCCGCCGAAGGGCAGGCCGGTGGCCTCGGTGATGTGGGTCCAGTGGCCGCGCAGGCTATCCCTGGCCTCCGGGGTCATGGCGGTCTCGGTCCCGGGGCGCAGGCCGCCCATCACCAGCCGCACTGGCAGGGCCCGGCCGAAGGCGCGGCGGATGTCCTCCATCACCGGCGAGAAGCCGTAGCACCAGGAGCACATGGGGTCGGCGAAGTAGATCAGGCGCGGTGCGGTCATGGCGGGCCTCCGGGGAGAAGAGGGGCAGCCTACACCCGGCCCAGACCCGCGGCTATTGCGCGCCAGGCGACTCCCGCAGGGCGGGAGGACCGTCCGGGGCGGGGGCCTCGAAGGGCGCCTCCGGTAAGGCCTCTGCAGGAGGCTCAGGCGCAGGGACGGGGGTCGTCGCCGGGTCTGCCAGGGGGGGTGTCCCGGCCTCGGCGCTGACGGCGGGGGCGTCAGCGGGGGGTGCGCCGGCGTCGCCCGAAGGCTGCGGCAGGGGCGCCGGCGCCACCTCCGCGGCCTCGGGAGCGGGTGGGGGGATCATCTCCGCGGCCGGGTCGAAGGCGGCGCCCAGGAGGGCGGCGTTGAGGGTCAGCCGCTCGGCGGCGGCGGGGCAGGCCTTGGGCAGGGTCCAGCCCATCCACTGCTGGGCCACCGACCGCGTGGGCAGGTTGGCGGCGGGGGCCCAGACGGCGCGGCCCTTCGCGATGGCGGCCTCGCCCCTCGGGCGCAGCGCGGACAGGCTCGCCTTCTCTGCGGTCTGGAGGGCCTTGGTGAAGGCCGCAAGATGGAGGCGTCCCTGGGCCTGCTGGTCGGCATAGACCTTGAGATCATCCTCCAGGGAGGAGCCGGGACGCCGGTAGGTGGACTCGATCCGGGTCACGTCCGGCATGACCCGGTCATGCTGGGCGAGATAGCCTTCGAGGACGCCCAGGCACCAGCCCACCAGTCCATAGTCCTCCGTTGGCGCGCCAGTCGGCAGGGCTGGCGCCTCCGGCGGTGAAGGCGGCGGGGCCGGTTCGGCCGGGAGCGCGGGCTCTGCGGTCGCCATGGGCGCATCGGCCCCGGCCGGCGGGGCGGCGGGCTCCTGGGCGACCAGAAGGAAGGCGAGGGCGAGGGTGAGGGCGATCATGCCGTGGGGCTAGTCTTTGAATCCGGCGGGTCTGTGGCGGCCGGCGGCCCGTAGCCGCCGCCGCCGGGCGTGTCGATCTCTATGGCCTCACCGGCTGCCACAGTCACCGAGAAACAGCCCTCGAGTGGCAGGACCGACCCGTCGGCGCGGATGAGGCGCTGGGCGCCGGGAAGGGCGGGACCGCCTCCCGCAAGGCCCTGCGGGGCGAACGCGCGACGGGTGGACAGGAGGGCCGCCTCAAGCGGGGCCAGGAAAAGCACCCGCCGTCGCACCCCATCGCCGCCGCGGAAGGCGCCGTCGCCGCCAGAATCCTTGCGGATCTCAAAGGCTTCCAACCGGACCGGAAAGCGGCGCTCCAGGATCTCCGGGTCGGTGAGGCGCGAGTTGGTCATGTGGGTGTGGACGCCGCTGGCGCCCGGGCCGCGGGCCGAGGCGCCGGCCCCGCCGCAGAGGGTCTCGTAGTACTGGCGGTCCTCATCCCCGAAGGTGAAGTTGTTCATGCTGCCCTGGGCGTTGGCCATGACCCCGAGGGCGGCATAGAGGGCGTCGACCACGTGCTGGCTGGTCTCGACATTGCCCGCCACGACCGCCGCGGGCGGCGTCGGGGCCAGAAGCGAGCCCGGACGGGTGCGAACCCTCAGGGGCTCCAGGCAGCCGGCGTTCAGCGGGATGTCGTCGTCCACCAGGGTGCGGAAGACATAGAGGACGGCGGCGTCGACGATGGCCGAAGGGGCGTTGAAGTTCGACGCCAACTGATCGGACGAACCTGTGAAGTCGATCTCGGCGCCCTGCCGGTCCGGGTCCAGCCTGAGGCGGACGGCGATCTCGCCCCCCCCGTCCATGGGGACCTTCGCCTCACCATCCGACAGCCGGTCCAGGGCCCGGCGCACGGCGCTGGCGGCGTTGTCCTGGACAAAGCCCATATAGCGGGCGACGACCTCGGCGCCCTGGTCGCGGATCATGGCCGCCAGGGCGTCGGCCCCCGCCTGGCAGGCGGCGAGCTGGGCCTTCAGGTCGGCCAGGTTGCGGTCCGGCGCCCGGCAGGGCCAGAGGCCGGCCAGCAGGGCCTGGCGGACTTCCGCCTCCAGGAAGATCCCGTCCCGCATGATGGGCAGGGCGTCCAGCAAGACACCTTCATCTTCAAGGGTTTGCGAGAAGGGCGGCATGGAACCGGGCTGGATTCCGCCGACGTCGGCATGGTGTCCGCGCGCCGCCACATACAGCTCCGCCGGCCCCTCGGATTCCGGCCGGGTGAAGACCGGCATGACGACGGTGATGTCTGGCAGGTGGGTGCCGCCGGCATAGGGATTGTTCAGGGCGAAGGCCTCGCCGGGGCGCACCGTCCCGCGTCGCTCCCGCACCGCCCGGACCGAGGCCCCCATGGAGCCCAGGTGCACGGGCATGTGCGGGGCGTTGGCGACGAGGCCGCCGTCGGCATCGAAGAGGGCGCAGGAAAAGTCGAGCCTTTCCTTGATGTTGACCGAATGCGCCGTGCGCTCCAGTGCCGCTCCCATGGCCTCGGCCACCCCCATGAAGCGACGATTGAAGAGCTCCAGGGTGACGGGGTCCGGGCGGTCCAGGCTGACGGTCCGGGCGCCGGCGCCGGCGACCTGGACCAGACGGATCAGGCCGTCGGCCTCGCCCTGCGCCCGCCAGCCGGGCAGGACGGCGATCTGGGTGTCGTCGCGCACGATGAGGGCCGGACCCTCGATTCCGGCGAGGCCCCTGGCCTCCACGACCGGAGCCTGAACGGTGACCGATCGGCAGGTCATCTGCATGACGGTCGGCGTCACGGCGGACTTCGGCGCGGCGTCGCCGGCGCGCGTCTGCAGGGGGGAGGGCCCGCCCACGGGCTCGACCGCCTCCACCTCGACCCGGGCGATCAGCAGGGTTCGGTCCGGCTCGACGAAGCCGAAGAGTCGCCGGTGAGCCGCCTCGAAGGCCTGCCGGACTTCAGCCTGCGGACCCGGCGCGACCGCCAGGACGGCGTCGGCGCCGTCGTAGCGAAGACCGAGCCGGACCTCCGCCACGCCGCCAGCGACTCCCTGGACGAGGAGGCCGCCTAGGGCCTCGGCGCGGAGCTGGCCCGCGAGCGTCTTGGCGGCCGCCAGTCCCGCCTCGTCGAGGGCCGCCTCCAGGCCCGCCTGGCGAAGGACGGTGGGCCGGGCCTGGCCCATGCCCCAGGCTGACAGGACGCTGCCCCGCCCCGGACAGAGGACCTCACGGATTCCCAGGGCCTCGGCCACGTCGCACGCGACCTGGCCGGCCGCGCCTCCGAAGGCGACGAGGGCATGGTCCCGGGGGTCGAAGCCCCTCTCCGTCGAGATACGCCGCACGGCCTGCGCGGTCTGTTCGACGGCCACCGCCAGGAAGCCTTCGGCCGCCGCCTCCGGCCCGGCCAGACCCATCCGGGCGGCCAGGTCCGCGAGCGCCGCCCGCGCGGCCACGGCGTTAAGGGGGGCGTCGCCCCTGGGCCCGAACACGGCCGGGAAGCGCGCCGGGTCCAGCCGGCCGAGCACCAGGTTGGCGTCCGT
>CANGRP010000086.1 GCA_947456005.1 Caulobacteraceae bacterium | reverse complement strand
AGGCACAGCGCTTGCCGCCTGAACCCGCACGACCGACGCCGGGGTCATGCGCGCATGACCCCGGCCACAAACAGAGAAGCGGACACTTCACGAGCTCCAAAAACCGGACAGATTGACTCGCTAGCGACAGATCTCCGTCATGGGGCTATGGCTTCTCAGGCAGGTGTCCTAGACTTGAAGACCTGCGGGAACTCATCAAGGCGAAGCCTGGTGGCCGGACTGGGTCGCCGCTTGGGCCTACGTGTCGCGACCTGCTGGCGATTGAGGGTTGGGCGCCCGGATCAACACGGCCGTGTGGTCGGAGGGCGGTTAGGAATTCACCGCTCCACAGCATACTCTGAGCAAAGGCGGCCCACGAGTTCCTCGACACTGGGAACGCCCAGGACGCCCGAAACTGAGTGCCCTGCACTCCAGATGTCTCGCCATCGCCTCGGACCGTCACCCTCAGGGCCGTAGAGGGCGCGGGCGACGTCCGGGTCCGGATTGCGGTCGAGGGCCTCAGGATCAAGTCCCGCCGCCCGGACTGACGGGCCTAGAATGCTCGTTGGTAGGCCTGTGAAGGCGGGCGTGAGGATCACGTCATCCATGCCGCTCGCGACCAGCATTTGCTTATAGGCCTCCGGCGCGGCGCTTTCCTGGGTCGCGATGAAGCGCGTTCCCATATAGCCGAGATCACACCCCAGGACCTGCGCCGCCTGCAGGGAGGCGCCATCCGACAGGCCACCCGCAAGTATCAGTGGGCCATCAAAGAATGTGCGGACAGCTCGGACGAAAGCGAACGGATTGGCCCAACCCGTCTGGCCACCGGCGCCAGCTGTCAGGAGGACAAGTCCGTCCGCACCCGCCCCAATGGCCCGGCGGGCGTGTTGTACTGAAGCGACGTCCGCGAAAACGAGGCAACCTGCAGCGTGAAGCGGCGCGACGACGGGCTCTGGCGACCCGACGCTGGTGATCACCATCTCCACGCCATGGGCGATCAGGCGATCGAGATCTGCGCCGAGAGTCGGGCTGCGCATGATCAGGTTCGGGCAGAAAGGCGCGGCGCGAGGAGACAGTTGGCTTCGGAGCTGGCCCAGCCAGTCGTCCAGCTCGTTCGGCGATCGACAGTTGGCCGTCGGAAAGGCGCCAATCACTCCCGCCTTGCAACAGGCCTCGACAAGCGGCAGACCGGAGACCCGAAGCATGGGTGCGGCAATCACCGGCAGCGAAAGCCGGCCCAGGATGTCGGCGAAAGGGTCCGCTTCGGCCACGCCAATCACCTCCGGCTTTCGGCAGGAGCGTTCACGGGAAC
The DNA here is from genome assembly GCA_947456005.1 of Caulobacteraceae bacterium. Classification (GTDB taxonomy): domain Bacteria; phylum Pseudomonadota; class Alphaproteobacteria; order Caulobacterales; family Caulobacteraceae; genus Phenylobacterium. The sequence goes on along the minus strand of CANGRP010000086.1, from coordinate 8,129 downwards.
CGCGAGCCTCACCGCCAGTTCCCTGAGCTCACGTTTCAGGACCTTGTCCAGAAGCCCCTTTGGCAACTCGTCGACCACATGAAGGCTCCGCGGCCTCTTGAAGTCGGCCAGACGCTCCAGGCACCGAGCCCGGATGGCGGCGAGCGTCTCGTCGGGTCGTCCCTCGATCACGACGAAGGCGACAGGGACCTCGTCCAGCATTCGATCCGGTAGTCCGACGACTGCGGCTTCCCTGACACCCGCGACCTCGAGGATGACCTGCTCGATCTCGACGGCGGCGACGTTCTCGGCTCCTACCTTCAGCATGTCCTTGGTGCGCCCCGCGTAGAAGGCGTGACCGTCGGGGGCGGCGATGACCTTATCGCCCGTGCAGAACCACCCGTCAGAGTCGAAGGCCTCGGAAGTGGCCTGAGGATCGTGGAGATAGCCTTGGAAGATAGTCACGCCAGGCTGGCCCTTGATCCAGAGGCTGGCCACCTCGCCCGGTGAAGGCGGAAATCCGTCCTCACGCCGCAGGTCCACCCTGTAGCCGGGATTGACCCGCCCCATGGCGCCCTCTGGCCCAGGGTGATGCAGATCCGAGCTCAGCGGCTGGCTGATCATCTCCGTCATCCCGAAGGCGCCTAGCGTCCGGACGCCCCAACGGGAGCTGACCGCCTTCAGGTCTCCCGCGCAGACCCAGGTCCTGAACCGGTGAGAGGGCGGATCCGGCAGCCCAGAGACCGCCTGCAGGGTGAAGCCGACCATGTTGGCCCACGTGCATCCATGGGCCACCGCTACATCCCAGAACCGGGTCGCGGAGAAGCGCGGCATCAGGACGACGCTCCCTCCCGAATTCAGGGTCCCGAGGAAGTTCCAGCTCAGGGCAACGGCGTGGAATAGCGGCAGGAAGACGAGGCAGCGGTCCTCCGGCGTGAGGCCGAAGTGCGCGGCGTTGGCCCTGGCCGCCCACAGCACATTCGCGTGGGTCCAGACCACACCCTTCGGGCGCGCCGTCGTCCCGGAGGTATACATAACGCTGCAAGGCGCCTCTGGGGTCGCCTCCCAGGTCGGGCAGGCTTCGGGTGGAGCCCTCAGTGTGTCCAGGGGTTGGGCGTCCGGCAGGTCTGTCGGATCGATCGAGACAATCCAGCGACAGTTTGCCGCCCTCTGCTTGAGCAGGCCGGCATAGGCCGAACTGGTGATCGCACCTACGGCCCGGGAGTGTTCCACAAAATAGACAAGTTCGTCCCGGGTCGCCCGGGTATTCGTCGTCACCGCGACCGCGCCGATCCGAGCGCAGGCGAACCAGGCCAGCAGCAGGGCTGGATGATTGTCGAGATGGATGATGACGGCGTCGCCAGGCTTCACGCCCATACCGGCCAGACCTGCGGCGTAGGCGCGGGTCTCGTCTGCGAATCCCGCATAGCTGTAGACCTTGGTCTCACCTTCGGCGGGGCTCCAGATCAGCAATGGCTTGTCACCGAAGCGCAAGGCCTGCCTGTCGAGAAGGTCCGGCGCATTGCGACCCACAAAGGGACTGAGCTCCATCCTTCAACCTCCAATGACGGGTGTTGCACGTCTGCGCGCCCTCACCCTCCAGCGCCCCTCGGCCATGGCGGCCCCTATGGGATTTCGGCGGCCAGAGCCGCGGGCGTGTGGGTGGAGGGAAGCGAAGTCCCACCTGCCGCCCGGATCGGATCCGACCTCATCCCAGGCTCTTCGCATACGTGATCACTGTGTCCGCGATCAGCTGGGGCTGTTCTGGAAGCATGGCGTGACCGGCGTTGGGCGCCTCGATTACGGAGACCTGGGCGCCGAGCTCCTCCTTGAGGATCTGGGCGTTCGCCGGTGGGGCGAGGATATCTTCCCGGCCCTGGATGACCAGGATTGGCCGCCCTCCCGCCTTCCACCAGAGCTCGACGGGAGTCTGTTCCGACGCGTGCAGCTGAGCGCGGGCCGCATCGGGCCACCACCCATCTCTCCAAGGAGACGCGTCATTGCCCGGCGCTAAGAACGCCTTGCCGACCGCCTTCATCCGGACCTCGTCCGGAAGGGAGAGGTCAAAGCACTGCAGAAAGATTGGCTCGATTTCCGGCGCCATCCGCACTCGACCTCCCGCAGCAAGGAGGATCACAGCTCGCACGCAGGATGGGTGGAGGCTTGCAAGGCGACGAGCGACGCGATTGCCGAAGGCGTGTCCGACCACGATTGCCGGCTCGGCGGAGACGTCATTCAGGGCGGCAAGGACGTCCCCCGCGAGATCATCCAGGCGCAGGGCCTGCATCGGACCCCGACTCTCCCCGATACCCCTAGGCTGGGGAGAGATGGCCCGGAAGCCCGCCCTGGACACCGCCGCAGCCAACTGGTCGAAATCCTCCGCGCCACGTCCGAGAGAGGGCAGAAAGACAACAGGCGCGCCGCGCCCCGCGACCCGATAATGCAGAGTCACCTCTCCCGAACGCACCGTTCGGCCCTCCCCTCCCCGGGCGGCGCCAGCGAGGCCGGCGCCTAGGAGCCCGCCATTCAGATCTCTGCGCGACATCATCCCGACGCGCCCTCATATTCAGGATAGCCGGGGAACGAGGCCTTCAAGTAGGCTTGGTTCAATAGCAGGGTCGCCACCAGATGGTCCTCGCCCTCCCTGAAGACTGAGGTTCGCATCCAGAGGCTCTCGGTTCTTCGGCTGCCGCTCATCGCGATCATGGTCCGTTCGATCTCGTAGGTTTGTCCGACGAAGAGCGGGCCATCGATCAGGCGTATCTCCTGGTCTGCGAAGAGTCCCACCACGGGATTCCGAACGGGGATGGGCTCATCTGCAATGGTGTACTGGGCAAGGACGCTGATCATCTCAAAAGGGAGAATCGCCCTTTTCCAGGGCGTTTCAGAAGCCGTCGCCAGGTCATAAGCCGGAGAGGGCTCTGTGATGCTCTGCAGCTTGTCCCGCAGACTGAACGGGTACAAGGCGCCCATGTGCCGGGCGAACTCCATGACCACCCGTCGACGGGGTGTCGTCGACCCCAATCGGATGTCAGCCAGGATGCGACGATCCTGGAGTGGCTCCAACTCAGTGAGCCGGAGGTCCAGCGACGTCTGCCCATGGTCAGGCCCGAGAGAGAGCGTCCCGCGTAGTACCTCGACGCCATCGCGCTTGAGGACCTGGACCTCGGCCCTCCGGGAGTCGCCGGTTAGTCGGGCCTGGGCCTGCGTCTCCTCACCCTCGAAGCAGGGAGCCCGGTAATGGGCTGAGATGCAGCCCCGCGCGAGGAACTCTTCGCCCCAGATCCGCACGCCCAGGGGCGCTAACAGGCTAAAGTGAGTGGGACCCTCAATCGTTCCGCCGCGAAAGCCCAGCTTGCTCGCCGTGTCATCGTCGTGGATCGACTTGTGCCCATCGTAGGACTGTGCGCTCAGCATGTTCCGTGGCGACCGCCAGGGGCCGACAAACATTCCATCGGGCTTGGCCTCGATCGGCGTATTGAATAGGAGAGACATATCGGCTCCGGCTGGGTTCACGTTCCGCCTTGGGTCGGAGCCGCGGCGGATCCGCTCCACCCAGTTCCTCATCCAAGGCCTTGGATTAATTGAAGAGTTGAACCTTTCGTCCGTTCACCTCGATGCTGAATTGACGGCGACTTGTGTACATCGGGGCGATATTGGAGGCGTCCCAGGCCGAAAAGCGCCGCTTGAGGTCTGATACGACTTCGGGATGGCGGGCCGCGACATCGACGGTCTGCCCAGGGTCGACTCGAATGTCATAAAGCAGCGTGTATTGGCCGAGCGGTGAGACCGTCGCAGGGACCCCGTCAGGCACCGGTCTTCCGACTAGGCTCTCCGGATCCTCTGCGGTCTCCGACTTATTGACCACGACCAGGCTCCAGCGATCGGTCCTGACGACGTGATTGGGGCCCATGCGCCAGAACAGGGTTCTTTCGGCGCGGCCCCTCCCCCCGGACCCCATCAGACGGACCAGGTCGAGCCCCTCTGCGGTCTTCGGCGTCTGAGCACCGGCAACCGCCGCGATCGTGGGCAGGATATCGAGGGACGAGACGGGACGATCGCTGACACCGGGCCTCAGCTTGGCCGGCCAGGACACGATGAATGGCACACGGATTCCACCGTCCCACGGCAGGGCCTTGTGTCCGGAAAGAGGAGCGTTCGAACAAGCGCCGCGAATGTAGAAGGGACACCCATTATCGCTCAGGAACACCACAAGCGTATTGTCCCTCTGGCCTGTGGCCTCGAGGGCCTGGAGGAGCCGACCGACACCATCATCCAGTGACGAAACCATCGCTGCGTAGACGCGGTGATGGGTGTCCTCAATGTTCCGGAAGCGATCCAAGTAGGTCTTAGCGGCCATGAGGGGCGTGTGTGGCGCGGTGTACGCAAGGTAGAGGAAGAACGGAACCTCGCGCTTCTGGGATACAAACTCCACGGCCTCATCCGTGAACCTTTCCGTAAGGTGGCCCGGCGCTTCCACAACCTCCCGGCCCCGATAGACCGGCATCCGGTTACGGTTGAAGCTCTTCAGGTCAGCGGTTGCGGCGACTTCATCACCGGGCCCGGGTCCGGGATCGGGAAAGTAGGACGTCCCGCCATCAAGCACGCCGTAGAAACTTCCGAATCCCCGGTCCAATGGATGGTATCCCGGCGACTTTCCGAGGTGCCATTTCCCGACGATCCCCGTGTCGTAGCGGTTGTCCCGCAAGAGCGCCGGGATCATGACCTCGGTCGTGGGCGGGCCGACGCGCTCGTCGCGTCCGACGGGATTGAACTCGAACCCGAAACGGGTCTGGGCGCGACCGGTGAGCAGACCTGCCCGGGACGGTGCGCACACGGCGGCGGTGACATAACCGCTCGTAAAGCGAACGCCGGATCGCGTCAGGGCGTCTAGGTTGGGTGTTGGAATACGGCCGCCTTGCGCGCTGATATCGCCGTATCCAAGATCGTCCGCGAGGATCACGACGACATTTGGCCGCGTGTCACCGGCCCGCGCGCCTCCGGTCAGGGAGCCTTCGAGGGCGAGGGCGCCGACGATCGCCGCGAGGCTTGTGGCGAAAGGTCGCATGAACATGGGTCACCTTGTTCGAGAGAACGGCATGAAAGAGTGGAGATTTCTCCCCGCGGGCTTCTACGCTCCGGCGACTCCGGGGCCCCTGGGCGCCCGTAGCAGCTGTTACTGGTCGTGGAACACGACTCTCCCGCAATGGAAGACTTGGAACCCGCTTGTGGGAGCCCAGGCTGGCGGCTTCATTTCCGATTGCCACCCCTTGTAACGCGCCTGGAGTTCCCGGGTGCGATCGGGAGCCTCAAACATCAGGTTTCGGGTCTCGAGTGGGTCCCGCTTGAGGTCAAAGGTCCAGGGAAAGCTGTTCGGACGGGTGTTCGACATCAGCTTCCAGTCTCCCATCAGAGCGGCGAACTCGGGACCAGTCCGCCAGAAGAGCGCTTCATGGATCGGGGTGTCGTCACCGTTCATCCGGGGCGTGAGGTCGAAGCCGTCAAGGGCCTTGTCCGCCGGAATTCCCGCCGCAGCCAGGATGGTCGGGTAGAGATCGAGGTGTGAGACATTCCGGCTCTCCTGCCGGCCCCTGGGCCACTGGGCGGGCCATGAAACGATATAGGGCACCCTTGCCCCACCCTCGTTATAGCTCAGCTTTCCGCCGCTCAGCCGGGTACAGTCCGAGACCCCGAAGTAGGTCGCAGCTCCATTGTCGGAGGTGAAAACGACGATGGTGTTCTCGGATATGCCCGCTTTCTCGAGGGCCGACATCACGCGTCCGACACCATCGTCCAGGGCGCTCACCATGGCCGCATAGGTCCGCTTGAGCGGATCCTTTTCCCGCGGGAATCGATCGTAGTATTTCCGGGAGGCTTGGAAGGGGCTGTGGGGCGCCAGGTGGGCGAGGTACATGAACAGCGGCGGATCACCGGGCTTCTGACGACGGATATGGCCGACGGCCTCGTCAGTGAGCGCATCCGTCAAATACTGGCCTTCGTTGCGGATCCACTCCTGTTCCGCCACGCCTGCGCGCCAACGGCCGATTTGGGTCGACTCCGCCTCGCGCCGGAAGCTCCGCTCGCCCACATAGGGCGCAGCCTGGTTCACCACATCCGGGGAGGCCGGATCCATGTAGGACGTCTCGCCGCCGAGGAAACCAAAGAACTCGTCGAATCCGCGGGCTGTCGGAAGCCTGTCAGGGGTGATGCCAAGGTGCCACTTTCCGATGGCGACGGTGCGGTATCCCGCTCCCTTGAGCTTCTCGGAGACCAGAGTCTGTCCCGGCTGCAGGCCGCCGTCCGGCTGCCGAGGACTGGAAGGCGCGAGGTACTCGAACCCGAAGCGCTGCTGATACTGTCCCGTGAGAAGACCCGCGCGAGAGGGACTGCAGACGCTTGCGGTCGAGTAGCCCCGCGTAAACTTCACGCCTCGCGCTGCGATCCGGTCGATGTTGGGGGTCGGGATGGCGGATGGATAGCCGTAGGAGCTGAGGTCTGTGGCGCCCAGGTCATCAGCCACGATCATGATCACATTGGGCCGCGTCGACTTCGACTCCTGACCCGACGCCACCCCGGGTGAAAGGCCAAGGACCGTGGCCGCCAAGGCCGCCATTTTTCCGAACTTCATGAAGCGCACCTCCGCCCGGGATCGTACAAATCTGTCTGCAATAAACAAACATAGTGTCATCTGTTTTGACAAGAGAGGCTTTAGGCGTTTCCTTGTCGTCCCGCTTGCGGCTTGCCGGAACTCGGAAGTCGGGTTCAGACAGGGTTCAGGCAGTCGAATCCGCCAGCCGCACCTTCGACGCGGATAAGGCGTGGGTCAGGAGCATCGTGGCTTGAAGTCAGAGAACGTGAATGAGGGTCGATTCACACCCCCCGACATCGCCCGTGCCGTTCGCGGCATGATCGTAAGTGGGGAACTTCGGCCTGGCGATCACCTAAGCACAATCGACCTGGCGGCGCGGTTCTGCGTAAGCCGCGGCCCCGTGAGAGAGGCGCTCCGCTTGCTGGAGTCTCGCGCCCTGGTTCGTATCCTCCCGCGCAAGGGCGCATTCGTGAACTCTCTTCAGGATGACGAAGTCGGCGTCACGATGGAGGCGCGCGAGTTCATCTTCGCAGCCATGGCGGAACTGGCGGCGCAACGGATCAGCCGGAGCCAGCTCGCGGACCTGCGTCGCGAACTGCAACAACTGGCGCGTCTGGCGGCCGCCCCCGCAACGACGCCGAATGAGTTCAAGCTCGCCACCTACGCCTTTGTGTCTGTATTGTACGGCGCAGCGCGCAATCCTCGTCTCCATCAGATCATCCGTGACCTGTCTGAAGGCGTAGGCCACGCATTCGGCCACCTGAGCATGGCGACCCAGGAAATGCGGCAGGCAGAGTACGAAGCCTATCGGCTGCTCACCAACGCAGTTACGGATCGCGACCCGAGAAGAGCCGGCGACCTCGCGAGGCGAATGCACGCCGCGGGCGTTGCCCGGGCGACGCAGCTCCAAGCGGCCATTCCCCAGGCGGTGATCGAGTTCAAGGGAAAGCGCCGTCGATCAGGGCGCTCAGAACCAAGGACACAGCCAGTTCTCTGAAGTGTCCGGAACAGAGGCCTCCCACGAGCGTAGTCGCCCAATCGCGACGCGCCGCCGAAGCGCCTGCGCTGGCAGGTGCGAATGGCAAGTGGGCATATGAGAGCTGGAAAGTGTTGACAGTTCTGGACAAACCCTCAGTGTAGGTGTGTCGACAGAGTCACCGCGGGGAAGCCCATGTCCAAGTCTATCCAACGCCATTTTTTGCTGGGCGGGGCCGGCGTGGCGGCGCTTCTCGCCTGCACGCCCTCCCCGACCACTGCGCAGGTCAGGAGTGGGGATGAGACGGCATCGGTGGGCGAGGTCGTCGTAACGGCGAGGCGACGTGAGGAAAGGCTGCGCGATGTACCCGTCTCGGCCTCCGTCATCGACGTGAATCAGCTCATAGAGCGCGGGGACATCGTGGATCCTCAGGTGATCCTGAACAGCGTCCCGGGCGTGAAGTTTCTTGATACCTCTTCGCCCTCGAACTCGGAGATCACTCTCAGGGGCTCAGGACAAGGCCGGGGAACCTCAACCGAGGCCGCCGTCGGACTTTACCGGAATAACATCTACATCGGCGGAGGT
>CANGRP010000085.1 GCA_947456005.1 Caulobacteraceae bacterium | reverse complement strand
TTGCCGAACCGGCGGGCCTTGAGGAGGTCGTTCCAGGCCTGGAGGCAGCCCACCGTGGTGCCATGGTGACCGGTGCCGAAGGCCGCGCCGGCTTCGATGCGCAGCGCCACGGCGTTGACCGGGATCCGGCCCTGGTCGTGGGCGCCGTAAACGAAGAACCGGCCAGCGCGCACGGGGGGCAGGCCCGAAAGGGACATGGCCAGCCAGTCGGCGTCGGCCAGGCGCTCGACGGTCACGACCAGACCGGGCTGGGCGTTCAGCCGGACCTTCAGGGCGTCGGTTTCCTCGGAGGTCGTGGGAAAGGCGTCGATCCTCCAGACGTCGTGGTCCTCGTCCTCCTCCAGGATGGAGTAGGTCGCGCCCTCCAGGACCGGGTCGGCGTCCAGGACGGCGGCGGCGGACTCGGCGGCCGCCCGGGGCCCCCGGGCGATGATCTGGACGGCGTCTTCGCTCATGCGCCCTCCTTAGGGCTCCCGGCCCCGGAAGGCGAGGGGGCGTCACCCGTCGATGGCGGCGCGGCGGGCGGTGTCACAGCCGACGGGGCGGTTTCGGGACCAGGACCCGGCGGAGGATCCTCTGGCGGCGCCGGAGCGGCGGCCTCCTCCTCCTCCCAGGCGGGCGGCGGCGGGACTGAGCCCGGAGGGGGCTGGAGGGAGTCGGTGCCGACGACATAGTCGGGCACCGGGCCAATCCCGGTCCAGCCGCCGCCGTTCCATCCGCCCGTGGGATCGGCGCCGCCGAACGGGCCATCCGGAGGGCCGTTGAAGCCAGGGGACTGGAAGGCCGGGTCTGGCCGGAAGTCGGCGGGCTGTGGACGCAGCAGGGCGCCGGCGATCAGGCCGAGGCAGGCGAAGGCGACCGCCCCGGCCAGTTCAACCTTCATGCGGCCCGGCGGACAGCCCGCTCGATCAGGTCGCAGACCGTCGGGACCAGGGGCGCGGGGATATTGTGGCCCATGGCCTCAAGCACGTGCATCTCGGCCCCCGGCACGCAGGCGGCCGTGTCATGCCCGCCCTCGACGGGGACCAGGGGATCATCCGCCCCGTGGATGACAACGGTGGGCGCGGTGATGCGTCGCAGGGCCTCGCGCCGGTCGCCGCTGCCCAGGATGGCCGCATACTGGCGCAGGAAGCCCACCGGATAGTAGGCGCGCCGGAAGGACTGCTCGATGCCGGCGCGTTCGGCGGCCTCATCGTGGAGGCCGGCGGGGCCCGCCATCACCCGGGCGGATTTCAGGCCATGGTCGAGGAAGGCCTCCAGGTCCTGGTGCGGGTCCGGCCCCCGGTTGACCAGGAAGGCCACGGCCTCGGGCTTGGCCGGCGGCAGGCCGGGATTGCCCGTGGACGACATGATGGAGGTCAGGGAGCGCACCCGGTGCGGGTGCTCGGCGGCCAGCATCTGGACGATCATGCCGCCCATGGAGGCGCCGACCACGTGGGCCGAGCCCAGGCCCAGGCCCTCGATCACGCCGGCGGCGTCGGCGGCCATGTCGGAGAGAAAGTAGGGCACGTCCGGCCGGCGGCCCTCGCGGACGGCCTTGGCGACATCGCCGATGCTGGGCGGCGGGGCTTCTTCGAAGCGGTGGGAAAGGCCAACATCGCGGTTGTCGAAGCGCACGACGCGATAGCCGCGCCCGGCGAGGTCGCCGACCATGTCCATGGACCAGCGGATCATCTGGGCGCCCAGGCCCATCACCAGGACGATGGGCTCGCCCCCCTCGGGTCCGTGGATGTCGTACTCGATCCCGATGCCGTTGGCCGTCAGCCGCGCCATGTCTGTCTCCCGTGAAGCTCGGGGCACGATGGCGCGCCAGCCGCCGGGCCGCAAGCGTGGCGAGGGGTCAGGCCTTCGCCACGAAGCTGTCGAGCACCTTCTTCTCGCCAGCCTTGTCGAAGGCCACGGTCAGCTTGGAGCCCTCGGCGGCGAGGACCCGGCCATAGCCGAACTTCTGGTGGAAGACCCGGTCGCCCCGGGAATAGGCGCTGGACTGGGGGTCGGAGACCGCCAGCAGCTTGCCTTCACTCTCGATGACGGCCTTGCGGTTGACGGGGGCTGCGGGCCGCCCGCGGTCCTGGGCCCTCCGCCAGCCGGGAGAGTCGTAGCCGGAGCCGAAGGCCGGGGTCTCGTCCCAGCGGCTCGACGCCGCCTGCATGCCCGGCCCGCCACTGAAATAGCCGGTCTCGGAGACCGCCTCCACATGGGCCTCGGGCAGCTCGTCGACGAAGCGGCTGGGCAGCTGGCTGGTCCATCGGCCATAGACGAGGCGGTTGGCGGCGAAGCTGATCCGCGCCGACTTCCGCGCCCGGGTCAGGCCGACATAGGCGAGGCGCCGCTCTTCCTCGAGGCCCTTCTCGCCGGTCTCGTCGAGGCTGCGCTGCGAAGGGAAGACCCCTTCCTCCCAGCCCGGCAGGAAGACCAGGGGGAATTCCAGCCCCTTGGCCGAGTGCAGGGTCATAATCTGGACGGCGTCGGCCTGGGGCCCCCGGTCCATGTCCATGACCAGGGAGACGTGCTCGAGATAGGCCTGGAGGGTGTCGAAGGCGTCCATGGACTGGACCAGTTCCTTCAGGTTCTCCAGCCGGGTCTGGGCGGTGGGGGTGCGGTCGGCGCGAAGGGCGTCGGTGTAGCCGCTCTCCTCGAGGATGGCCTCGGTCACGCGGGCGTGGTGGGTGTCGCGGGCCAGGGCCGTCCAGCGATCCAGGTCGCGCAGGAAATTCGCCAGGGAGGTGCGGGTGCGGGCCGGCAGCTCGTCGGTGACGGCGGCCTCCCGGGCGGCGGCCAGGGCCGAGACGCCTGAGGCCCGGGCGATCTGGAACAGCTTCTGGACGGAGGCCTCGCCAATGCCCCGGCGCGGGGTGTTGATGATGCGCTCGAAGGCCAGGTCGTCGTCCGGCGACTGGACGAGGCGCAGGTAGGCGTGGGCGTCCCGGATCTCGGCCCGCTCGAAGAAGCGCGGCCCGCCCACCACCGTATAGGGGATGGACATCAGGACGAAGCGCTCCTCGAAGGCGCGCATCTGGAAGGAGGCCCGGACCAGGATGGCCATGTCGCGATAGGCGAGGGGCCCCTCGTCGCGCTCGCCCCGGTGGGCGCGCTCGATCTCCTCGGCCACCAGCCGGCTCTCGGCCTCGCCGTCCCAGACCCCGCGCACCAGGACCTTGGCCCCGCCCTCCGCCTCGGTCCAAAGCGTCTTGCCCAGCCGCCCGCGGTTGGCGGCGATCAGGCCCGAGGCCGCGCCCAGGATGTGGGCGGTGGAGCGATAGTTACGCTCCAGCCGGATGACCTTCGCCCCCGGGAAGTCCTTCTCGAAGCGCAGGATGTTGTCCACCTCGGCGCCGCGCCAGCCATAGATGGACTGGTCGTCATCGCCCACGCAGCAGACATTGCCCCGGGACTGGCCCAGCAGGCGCAGCCACAGGTACTGGGCGACATTGGTGTCCTGGTACTCGTCCACCAGGATGTAGCGGAAGCGGCGATGGTACTCCTCCAGAATGTCCGGCCGGGCCTGGAGCAGGGTCAGGTTATGGAGCAGGAGGTCGCCGAAGTCGCAGGCGTTCAGCACCCGCAGGCGCTCCTGGTAGGCGCGGTAGAGCTCCTGCACCTTGTTGCCCGCAAAGCCCGCCCCCTCGCCGGAGGGGAGCTTCTCCGGCGTCCAGCCGCGATTCTTCCAGTGGTCGATCAGGCCCGCCAGGGCCTTGGGCGTCCACCGCTTCACGTCGATGTTCGCCGCCTCCATCACCTGCTTGATCAGGCGCTCCTGGTCGTCGGTGTCGAGGATGGTGAAGGTCGACTTCAGCCCGACGATCTCGGCGTGCCGGCGCAGGATCTGGGCGGCGATGGAGTGGAAGGTGCCCAGCCAGCGCAGGCCCTCGGCCTCGGGCCCCAGGATGGCGGCCAGGCGCTCGCGCATTTCGCGCGCGGCCTTGTTGGTGAAGGTGACGGCGAGGATCTCCCAGGGCCGGGCCCGGCCGGTGGCCAGGATGTGGGCCAGCCGCGTGGTCAGGACCCGGGTCTTGCCCGTGCCCGCGCCCGCCAGCACCAGGACGGCGCCGTCGACCGCCTCCACGGCCTCCCGCTGCTCGGGGTTCAGCCCCTTGAGGTAGTCCGGCTCGGCCCCGGCGCGAAGACCCGCGCTGGCCCTCTGGCTGAGGGTGAGGCCGCGCTCCGCCTCGGGACCGCCGTGTGATTCCGTCTCCGACATGGGAACGGATGTAGCACGCGCGGCGGGGAGGATTCAGCCCTTCGACTTCAGGGCCGCGACCCGGCAGGCGGAGGCGAGGGGGCGGGCTCCCCGGCCGGCGTCGATCTCGGCCACCAGGGCGGACAGGCGCAGGCCCCTTGTGGAGGCCATGGCCTCCAGGACCGCCCAGAATTCAGGCTCCAGCGCCAGGGAGGTGGCGTGGCCGGCGAGGTTGAGGGAGCGCTTGGCGAGGGTCATGCGCCGCCAGGATTACATCATGCAGGCCGCTGACGGCAGGCCCTTGAATCCCGTTCGTCGCAGGGTTACTTCCCGGGAACTGAGCACTGTTTAGTGGACGCCATGGCCGCCGACGTTCTGACCGCCGACACCCCCCTCCCGAAGCCCCGCCGCGACTGGGGCGCAGCCCTCAAGGCCCTGCGCCGCCTGCTGCGCGACAAGGAGGACACCCGCCAGGTCTTCGAGATCATGCGGGCCCTGACCGGCGACGCCATGAACGCGAACTACCGGCGGCTTTACACCACCCCCCGGGGCGGCCGCATCGCCTACCAGCGGGTCGAACTGGCCCGCAAGCTGATGGATGACGCCTGGCTCGACACCTTCCCTGAGGGGTCCGTCGGCGCGGCCTACCGCCACTTCATCCGCAGCCAGCAGATCTCCGCCGACGGCCTGGCCGAGGTCAGCCGCGAGACAGGCGGCGAGATCGACACCCCGCACCCCGTCGCCTGGATGGCCCGCCGCACCCGAGACGTCCACGATGTCTGGCATGTCCTGACCGGCTATGGCCGCGACGGCCTGGGTGAGGCCTGCCTGGTGGCCTTTTCCTATCCCCAGACCCGCAGCCTGGGATGGGCCCTGATCGCCCTGGGCGCGGTCTCCCGCACCCGCAAGGGCAAGCACCCCTACGCCCGGGCCATCCTTCAGGGCTACCGGCGCGGCAAGACGGCCCATTGGCTGCTGGGCGAGGACTACGAGGCCCTCTTCGCTGAGCCCCTGGAGGCGGCCCGTCGTCGCCTGGGCATCACCCCGCCGACGATCTACGACGCCATTCCCCCCGAAGCCCGCGACATCATCCCGGCGGTCTGAGGCAGGCGGCGCGCCGGCGAGGCCGCTGACCCCCTCAGTCAGCTCCCCCTGATGGGGAGCAATTGCAGACTTATTCCTCCCCCCAGGGGGAGGTGGCCCGCGCAGCGGGCCGGAGGGGGTCTGCTGAGGGGCCGTTGACCCCCTCACCGACCTTCGGTCGGAGCTCCCCCTTGTGGGAGCAATCGGCTCCCTAATTCCTCCCCCCAGGGGGAGGTGGACCGCGCAGCGGGCCGGAGGGGGTCAATGGCGTCGCCGCATTTCCCGCGGCCGTTACGTCTCGAGGCGCTTGTCGTCCAGGCGGCGGCGGGTCAGGGCGGTTTCGGACTTCGAGAGAGCCTTCTCCGCCTTGGTGCGCCCGAAAGCGACGCGGTTCTCGGCGGCCTGGGCCTTGTCCGCCGCCTTCGCCCGGGCCTTGCGGGCCTTGGAGAGGCTGACGAGCGTCATCGTCACTTCACCGAGGCGCAGAAGCGCTGGATGCGGCCGCAGGCGTCCTCCAGCACCTTCTCGGACGTCGCGTAGCTGATGCGGAAGAAGGGCGAGAGACCGAAGGCCTCGCCGAACACCACCGCCACGCCCTCGGCCTCGAGCAGCTCGTTCGCGAAGTCCTTGTCGGAGCCGATCACCCGGCCCGAGGCGGCGGTGCGGCCGATCAGCGCCTCGCAGGAGGGATAGACGTAGAAGGCGCCCTCGGGGGTCGGGCAGACGAGGCCCGAGGCCTGGTTCAGCATGGAGACCACCAGGTCGCGGCGCTTCTGGAACAGAGCGGCGTTGGGCTTGATGAAGTCCTGGGTCCCGCTCAGGGCCTCGACCGCGGCGTACTGCGAGACCGAACAGGGGTTGGAGGTGGACTGGCTCATGACCTTGGCCATCAGCTTGATCAGGGGCTCGGGGCCGGCCGCGTAGCCGATGCGCCAGCCGGTCATGGCGTAGGCCTTCGAGACCCCGTTCATGGTCAGGGTGCGCTCGTAGAGGGCCGGCTCGACCTGGGCGATGGTCCAGAACGTCATGTCGTCGAACATCAGGTGCTCGTACATGTCGTCGGTCAGGATCCAGACCTGAGGGTGGCGCAGCAGGACCTCGGCCAGGGCCTTGAGCTCGTCCTTGGTGTAGGCGGCGCCCGAGGGGTTGGAGGGCGAGTTCAGGATCAGCCAGCGGGTGCGCGGCGTGATTACGGCCTCCAGCTCGGCGGGCTTCAGCTTGAAGCCGCTGGCCGCCGTGGTCGGGGCGAAGACCGGGGTCCCGCCCGCCAGCAGGACCATGTCGGGATAGCTGACCCAGTAGGGTGTCGGCACGATGACCTCGTCCCCCGGGTTCAGGGTGGCCATCATGGCGTTGAAGATGACCGGCTTGCCGCCCGGCGAGACGTTCACCTGGGAGGGCTTGTAGGACAGGCCGTTCTCGCGGGCGAACTTGGCGGCGATGGCCTCCTTCAGTTCGGGGATGCCGTCGACCGTGGTGTACTTGGTCTTGCCCTCGCGGATGGCGCGGATGGCGGCTTCCTTGATGTTCTCCGGGGTGTCGAAGTCGGGCTCGCCGGCGCCGAGGCTGATGATGTCGCGGCCCTGGGCCTTCAGTTCACGAGCCTTCTGGTCCGTGGCCATGGTGGCGGAGGGCTTCACCCGGGACAGGGTGGCGGATTCGAGCGACATGTGGGGCTCCCGTCGAAGACTCGTGGTGCAGCGGGATTTATCCCAAGCCTTCGCCGCGGGATAGGCCGGCGGCGCCACAGCCGCCCAACCCCAAGCCACCCGACCCAAAGCCGCCTTGACCCGGCGGCCGGACCGCGCGACTCGGGGGCATGCGCCGCCTGTTCCACATGGTCAGCAACATGGACGCCCGGGCCTGGGTCAGCCTCGGCGTGTCCTTCCTCCTGTTCGGAGGGGTGGGTCTGGTCTTTGTCTTCGGCGCCCGGCTCATGGGGTTCGACAGCGAGGCGGCCCTGGAGGGCTGGCTCGGCGCGGCCCACGGCCCCTGGGCCCTGCCGATGGCGGTGGCGGCCTTCGCCGGACTGGCCTTCCTGGGCGCGCCCCAGTTCGTCCTGATCGCCGCCGCTGTCGTCGCCTTCGGGCCCGTCAACGGGGCGATCTACAGCTGGGTCGGGACCCTGGTCTCGGCGATGATCGGTTTCTGGCTCGGGCGCTCCGCCGGGGCCCGGACGCTGCAGATGTTCTCCAGCGAGAGCCTGGACCGCTTCATGGCCCTGGTCGCCCGCAACGGCTTCCTGGCCAGCCTGGTGGTCCGCGTCGTGCCGTCCGCACCCTTCATCGTGGTCAACATGGCGGCGGGCGTGACGCCGATCCGCGTCCGGGACTTCGCCGCCGGGACCGCCCTTGGCATCATCCCCAAGATCGCCCTGACCGCCTTCGCCGGGAAGTCGATCCTGCATGTCCTGACCGGCGGCGGCGTCGAGAGCCTGGCCGCCCTGGCCGCCGGGCTGGTGCTCTGGATCGCCCTGGGCCTGGCGGCGCGGAATTGGCTGCGGTCGCGCGGATCGCCCTGATGCGGCCCTGATGGGGTTCCGGCCTGGCCCATTCGCGCAAGGTTCTTGCCGAGTGGGGGCTCCAAAGCGAAATCTGCGCAAGACTCTTGCGCGACCGTCCTCGTTTCGCTAGGACCACCCCCATGATCGCGGTTGCGCCCCTTCTTGGCCTTCAGCGGGGGCTTAGTCGCCCCTGAGCGCCTCTTCAGGCTGCGCGACATCGCGGCCGGGCGTTTCAGGGGATGACCCTCACACCCGACCTGATTAAGACCCCCCGCGAACCGCGAGACTCACCATGAACACGACCTCTCCCGACGCCCAGGCTGCGTCCCCTGTGCACGACCCCAAGGACCGGGTCATCGTCTTCGACACCACCATGCGCGATGGCGAGCAATCGCCCGGCGCCTCCATGTCGCTGGAGGAGAAGCTGGAGCTGGCCAAGATCCTCGAGGACATGAGGGTCGACGTCATCGAGGCGGGCTTCCCGATCGCCTCCAACGGCGACTTCGAGTCCGTCCGCCGGATCTCCGAGATCGTCACCGAGAGCACGGTCTGCGGCCTGGCCCGCGCCGGGCAGGCGGACATCGAGCGCTGCGCCGAGGCCATCCGCCCGGCGGAGCGGGGCCGTATCCACACCTTCATCTCCACCAGCCCGGTCCACATGAAGTGGAAGCTGCAGATGGAGCCCGAGACCGTGCTGGAGATGGTGACCCGCTCGGTCGCCCATGCCCGCAACCTGTGCGGCGACGTGGAGTGGTCGGCCGAGGACGCCACCCGCACCGAGCGCGACTTCCTGCGGCGCTGCGTCGAGGCCGCCATCCGCGCCGGCGCCACCACCATCAACATCCCCGACACGGTGGGCTACACCTATCCCTCCGAGTACGAGGCGGTGTTCCGCGACCTGATCGAGAATGTCCCGGGCGCTGATGGCGTGATCTTCTCCACCCACTGCCACAACGACCTGGGCCTGGCCGTGGCCAACAGCCTGGCCGGCGTGCAGGGCGGCGCCCGGCAGGTCGAGGTCGCCGTCAACGGCATGGGCGAGCGGGCCGGCAACGCCGCCCTGGAAGAAGTGGTCATGGCCCTGAAGGTCCGGGGAGACCGGCTGCTCTATGAGACAGGGGTCCAGACCCAGCACATCACCCGGGCGAGCCGCTATGTCTCGGCCATCACCGGCTTCCCGGTACAGTACAACAAGGCCATCGTCGGCAAGAACGCCTTCGCCCACGAGAGCGGCATCCACCAGGACGGCATGCTCAAGAACGCCGAGACCTACGAGATCATGCGCCCGGAAGACGTGGGGCAGGGCGGCACCAACCTGGTCATGGGCAAGCACTCCGGCCGCCACGCCTTCCGCGAGAAGCTGAAGGGGCTGGGCTATGAGCTGGGCCAGAACGCCCTGAACGAGGCCTTCCAGCGCTTCAAGGACCTCGCCGACAAGAAGAAGGACGTCTACGACGACGACATCGTCGCCCTGGTCGACGACGCCCTCGCCTCCGGCGCCGACCGCATCCAGGTGAAGTCCCTGCGCGTCGTTGCCGGCACCGAGGGGCCGCAGACGGCGGACCTGGTCCTGACCGTTGACGGCGAGGAGCGGGCGGCGGCCGCCACCGGCGACGGTCCGGTGGACGCGGTCTTCCACGCCATCCGGCAGGCCGTGCCGCACGAGAGCGACCTGCGCCTG
>CANGRP010000084.1 GCA_947456005.1 Caulobacteraceae bacterium | reverse complement strand
GGCGGGATTGATGACGTCGAGGGTCTTCAGCTCGACCGGATCGACCCACTGGCCGTCGATATAGAATTTCACGTACTCGCGCATGGCGTCCTCCGGGATGTGGTTCTTGCGGGCGCCCGGGAGTCCGGCGACGCCTTCAGGCCTTACAATAGTGATCAGGCGCCCGCGTGGAAGGGGGATTCAGACTCTGGATCGGCAGACTCAAGCCTGATGCACCAGGGCCAATCCAGCGACAGGGCTACGGCCCTTCAGGACGTAACCGGCGCGAATGGAGCCGATGTAGAGGTCGCGGAGATCCGGTCCGCCCCAAGTCACATTCGTGGGGTGGTTGACCACCTCCCCCGAGGGGTCGTGGATCAAGGTCACCTTCTCCCCTGATGGAGTGATGGCGACGATCTTGTTCGCAGCCGGAAGGCAGACCCAGAGGTTGCCCTCGGCGTCCATGCCGACCCCGTCTGTATAGCCAAGATCCTCCTCCCGGGCGGGCGGAAGGCCAGGCCCCGCCAGATGGCCAAGCACGGGGCCATAGCGGACACCGGGCCCCAACCGGCCGCCAGGCAGGATATCGAAGACCAGGACGTCCGCCGCCGAGGTCTGGGCGCAGAACAGCCGGCGGTGGTCCGCCGAAAGGGCCAGGCCATTCGGGAACTTCAGGCCCTCGGCCAAGATCTCGCAGGTCCCGTCGGGCCGCAAGACGAACAGGAACCCGTCCGCCCGGCCGTCCAGCGCCCGGGGCCAGGTTTCGGCATGGGTCGAGTTGGCGCACCAGATGTTCCCGTCCCGGTCCATGACCGGATAGTTGGCGCTGGTCAGGCGCCGCCCCCCGACCTCCGCGACCAGGGTCTCGTGGACCCCTGTCGCCGGATCGAAGCGCTGGAGGGGTCCCTCCTGCCGGTCGTAGATGCCGAAGTTGGCGATCAGGATCCGGCCCTCCCGGTCCATGTTGATCCCATTCGGCGCGCCGCCCTGCGGCCCCATGCGGACAAAGCTCCCATCCGGCAGGATCTCGGCCACGGCGCACTGGTGGTCGGAGGCGAAGACCCGGCCGTCCACGCTCACGACCACATCCTCGGGCCGGTCGATGCCCATGGCGATCTTGCGGAACGACGCGGTGTCGATGGGCGAGAGGGGCATGACGTTCTCCGGGCGACTTCGGGCAGTCTGCGCGCACCATGGCCGCCTCGACAAGTGCGGCGACCGCAGCTAAAGCCCGTCCTGCTGCAAGGAGAGCCCCATGAGCCCCCTCTTTATCGTGATCCCATTCTTCCTGTTCTTCGCCGTGATGAACATCATCGACATGGGCCGGCTCGACTAGGCCATGCCGATGTCGGCTCGCGGCACAGCCTTGGTGACTGGCGGGCCGCGTCGGATCGGCCGGGAGCTTGTCCGAGCCTGTTCCGCGGCGGGCTTCGATGTCGCCATCCACTGCCGCCGCGAGGACGACGACGCCCGGGCGGCGCTGGCGGAAGTGCGCGAAACGGGACGATCGGGAGGTATCTTTACCTGCGATCTCAGCGACGAAGCCGAGGTGGCGGGCCTTGTCCGCCGTGTCATCGATTCGCTTGGGCCGGTCACCCTGCTGGTCAACAGCGCGTCCCTGTTCCGGAACGACGCTTTCGCCGAGATCGAGCGGACGTCCTGGGATGAGCACCTGAACATCAACCTGCGAGCGCCCCTTGTGCTGTCGCGGGAGATGGCCGCCCAAGGCCTGGCCGGTCATGTCGTCCACATCCTCGACCAGAGGGTGATGGCCCCGGGTCCGGACTACTTCTCCTACACCCTTTCAAAGGCGGCCCTCTGGTCCGCCACCCGGATGATGGCGATCGAGCTGGCGCCGCGCATCCGGGTCAATGCGATCGGGCCGGGGCCGGTGCTGGCCAACCCCGACCAGTCGCCTGAGGACTTCGATGCCGAGGCCGCGTCCACGCCCTTGGGGCGCGCCGTCGATCCCGTGGATATCGGCAAGGCCCTGACCTACCTGATCGGGGCGTCCAGCGTGACCGGACAGATGATCGCCGTCGACGGCGGACAGCATCTGGGTTGAGCCATGCCCTCCCCCAAGCCCCTGTCCGTGACGCGCCGCCAGAAGGTCCTTGTCCGTGGGCTCAGGCTGGAAGCCTGTATCGGTGTCCATGAGCACGAGCAGGGCCGGACGCAGGCTCTCGCCATCGATGTGGAGATCGATCTCTCCGAGCGGCGGGTTCTGAGCCTTTCGGATACAGTCAACTACGAGACGGTGGTCCGGGCCGCTTGCGGGATCGCCGCCGAGGGCCATATCGACCTTGTCGAGACGTTCGCGGAACGACTGGCCGAGGCCTGCCTGGCGCACGATGGCGCCTGTCGGGTCCGGGTTCTGGTCCTTAAGCCTGAGGCCCTGGCGCCAGACGCTGAGGCGGCCGGGGTTGAACTTATACTGGAAAGGCAGGTGACATGACCGACCATCCCGGTACGACGCCCTCCGGCGAGGACCTGACGCTTGTCCTCGTCGTCCATGGCCTGTTCATCGCCTCGCTGCTCGGCTTCGCCCCCGCAGCCATCGTCGGGTTGATCATGGCGCTCGTGGCCAGGGAAGCGGCCGGGCCCATCGCCCGCAGCCATTACCGGTTCCAGATCCGGACATTCTGGATCGGGCTCCTGGCGTGGGCCCTGGCCTCTATTGCGATGTTCTGGGGAGCGGTGTTCTCCGTGGTGCTGATCGGAATCCCGCTTCTCATTGTCTCAGGGATCGCCGTCGCGGTGGTCTGGCTCTGGGCCCTGGTCCGCAGCATACTGGGCCTCGCCTGGGGCGTGCAGGGGCGCGCCTGCCCAAGACCGGACAGCCTGACAGCCTGATCCGAGGCTTTCTACGGAGGGAGACCTCCCCCATCCTGCATCGCCGCGCCCACGAGATCGAGGGTGCTTGAAGCGGAGCGTCCAAGCGCCCGAAGGTTGCGCTCGGACAGGACGTCGAGTGCAGACGACAGGGCCGCCCTCGCTCCGGCGCGCTCCCCGCGGTCCTTCCGGGTAATGTCCAGCCTGGCGAGGAGGAGACGCGCGAGATTGAGCTGCAGGAGGGCCCAGGATTCCGGGTCCCGGGCGACCGAGACACTCACCAGCGTCGACCGGAAGGCCCGCTCAGCGGAGTTCAGGACCGCCACATCCCCTGAAATCTCGGCTGCACGGGCCAGGCAAAGGGCCCTTTGCGCCGCAGCCTGCGCCTTCAGGACGAGGCCTTCACGGTTCTGGGTGATCTTGTCGACCTGGTCGAAACAGGCGATGGCGCGCTCAAAGCTGAGGGCGTCGCCGGAGATATCCCCGAGGATCTGGTGTCCGCGCCCGCGGAGGAACTCCCCCTTCGCACGGTCAAGGGGGCTGTGTTCCAGCAGAAGGTCCGACAGGACGCCGTCCAGCAGGTTCACCCCCGCAAGGCAGATCTCGGCATCCTCCTCGACCTCGCCAATGGCGATCTGCGCTGCAGCCCTGACAAACCCGATCCGGGCGATGGTCAGGGGTTCGAAGTCAGGTGTGAGGCCAGAGGCGGCAGACTGGGTGTCACGCACCGAGGCCCGGAGGAGGGGCGCATCACTGAGGCGCGAGCCCCAATCGCACAGTAACTGAGCGCGGTGAATATGGCCCTCCACAGACAGCATCCGGGCCACCCGTATCCTGCGGGACATGGTCTTGAGAGTGGCGATGGGCTGGGCGAACCGCGCCGCGGCGACCCGCGCCGCCTGGGCGTCTCCCGTCGACACCATCCGTCGCCCGGCTACGGTCAGAAGACCGATCTCCGAATGAGGCGCCACAAGACCGCGCCGGGAGCCGGAGAGGGAGTCCTCGAAGGCGTCCTCAGCCGCATCCAGCAGGCTGGCGTCGCCGAAGAGTTCTGCGCCCAACAGGGCGGCGTAACCCTGTTCGCAACGCGCCCGGGCCCAGCTTGCCGAACTGGGTCCGAAGAACTCAAGGGCGCCCTCCGCGGCGGAGGCGGCCCGGCTCAGGGCGCGGACCTCGCCGCTGCGGCGCGTGACTTCCAGCCAGAGGATGGCGGAGTCCAGACGCAGCATGGACCGCTTGCGGCCACTCGCCCGCCCCGCAAGGGTGTCGGTCTCCTTCGCCTCGTTCAGCAACATGCCGAGGGGAAGCACTTCGATCAAAGACAGATCGTCAGCGGTCAGGCCCTCCCGCGCGAATCCACCCCCCTGCTCCTCAATTAGCTTCCTGACCTGACGGTTCAGTCCGAACATTCTTACGCTCCGGCCTGCGTTGTCCCGGAGCGGGCCGTCGGGACGCAGTCTGGAGTTGAGCAGCAAACCTCATGCCAGTCGGAGGGGTCCGTCCTGTGCTGGGTTGAGGGCGGATTCACACTCCGCCGGGCTCAAGATCCGCCAGGCGCCTGGCACAAGTTCCGGCGGTAGCTCCAGAGAGCCCATTCTGTCCCGGTGCAAGCTGACAACATGGTTTCCCACCGAGGAAAACATGCGCCGGACCTGATGAAATCGGCCCTCCGTTATGGTCAGCCGCGCAAGACGAGGCTCCAGGACTTCCAGCCAGGCAGGCGCCAGGGGCCGCTCTTCTCCTTCGAGCATCAGGTCGCCCCGGGCGAAGATGTCGGCCTCGTCCCCCCGGAGGGGCGACTCAAGGGTCGCAATGTATCGTTTTGGAGCGTGGGATCGTGGCGAAATGACACGGTGCAGGAAGGGACCGTCGTCTGTGATCAGCAGGAGTCCCGTGGTGTCCAGGTCCAACCGGCCCACGGTCGACAGGGCCGGAGTCCGGCTGCGCCAGCGGGGCGGGAGCAACTCGTAGACGCTACGACCGGGCTCCCGGTGCGAGCAGACCACGCCCGAGGGTTTGTGCAGCATGAGGACGAGCGGCGCCGGCGGGTCCACGGGCGCGCCCCGGATGGAGAGCCGTTCCGGGAGGTCGCGCGTCAGCGCAATGCGGGCGCCGGCGTCTGTCACGACCTGTCCGTCGAGGACGACGGTCCGCTCCCGCACCAGCACATGCACCTCACGCCTGGAGCCATAGCCCAGGTTGGCCAGGAGACGGTCGAGCCTCACAGCGGGGGGCCTGTTCATCGGCGGGCCTCGTAGACCTTGTACGACCCCGTCTCGGCCGCGAGGCGCACGTCCCGGAAGGCCGAGGAGAGGGCGGCCTCGTAGGGCATGTGACGGTTCGCGGTCACCCAGCAGGCGCCTCCCGGCTTGAGTCTCCGGGCGGCGGACTCGATGAAGGCCACCCCGAGGGCCCGGTCCTCTCGCCCGGCGTCATGGAACGGGGGATTCATGAGGACGAAGTCGAGGTCCGCCTGGCCGCCGCCGGACCGGCGGACATCGGCATGCCGGAAGAGGGCCCGGGGATCGCTCACATTCCGGCGCGCGCAGGAAATGGCGCGGCGATCAATGTCCCACAGCTCCAGGTCCGTCACCCGGGGGCTTTGCAGGGCGCAGAGGGCGAGGACGCCAAGGCCGCAGCCGAAATCAGCGCCGCGTCCCTCAAGAGCCGGAAGGACCTCCAGCAGCAGGGCGGTGCCCGGGTCGGGCCGGTCCCAGCTGAAGACCCCCGGCTGGGTCCAGAGACCAAGACGCGGATCCAGCCGGGCAGCACCCTCGTCGAGGGCCGCCTGCAGTCCCGTCGGCACGGCCGGACGGCGGGTGGTGCAGATCCGGTGTTTGCGGCGCGGTTCATCCGCCACCTCACAGCCAAAGCCGCGGAGGGAGTCTGCAATGCGGGCGCCCCCTCGGTCCCTGGGCGCCAGGGCGATGATCTCGGCGCCCGGAGGCAGGACGTCAATCGCCCGCGCCAGCACCCAACCTCTCTCCAGGCGGCCGGGCGGCGCAAGGATCAGGGCTGAGCCGAACTGGAAGGCGGGCGGCTCGGACAGGTCCGCGCCCGCGGGCTCCAGGGGCGAGACCTGGATCGCGCCCGGCGGCTCCATGAAGAGGGCCGGCGGCGGATGGCCATAGAGCAGGACTGGCGGCGTCATCCGCCCGCCTAGCCCCGTTCCCGGGTTCGGGCAAAGGCGATTCCGGGGTAGCGCTCGGCGACGTAACCCGTCTCCCAGCCCGACTTCGAGAGAAAGACCGGTTGGGCGTCGATGTCCTCGGCCATGGCGGAGCGGTAGGCGGCCGAGAAGGCTCCAAGGTCCGCCTCGGACCCGGTGACCCAACGCGCCTCCGCGTAGGGGCTGGCCTCAAAGATCACTTCAAGCTGGTACTCGCTGGCGAGCCGGTCGGCCATGACCTCGAACTGGAGTTGCCCGACCGCTCCCACGATGAAGTCGGAGCCGATGGTCGGTCGGAAGAGTTGGGTGACACCCTCCTCCGCCAGCCCCTCCAGGGCCCGGCGCAGGTGCTTGGCCTTCAGGGGGTCCTTGACCCGGACCCTCTGGAGGATCTCCGGGGCGAAGTTGGGGAGCCCCGCGAACCTCAGGGCGCCAGATTCCGACAGGCTGTCTCCCACCCTCAGGATCCCGTGGTTGGGAATGCCGATCACGTCGCCGGCGAACGCCTCTTCAGCCAGTTCCCGGTCCGAGGCGAAGAACATGATCGGAGCATTCACCGAGAGCTGGCGTCCAGTATTCTGGACCTTGAGCTTCATGCCGCGTTGGAACCGGCCAGAGCAGAGTCGCAGGAAGGCGATCCGGTCCCGGTGGTTGGGATCCATGTTCGCCTGGACCTTGAAGACAAAGCCGCTGACCTCAGGGTCGCCAGGCGCCACGTGGGTCTCCGCAGCCGTCCGGAGCGCGGCGACGGGTCTTGGCGGCGGCGCGTAGACGCCCAGGCCGTCCAGCAGCTGCTCCACGCCAAACCGCCTCAGGGCCGACCCGAAGAACACCGGTGTCATATGGCCTTCCAGGAAGGACTGGGGATCGAAGGCGGGCGAAGCACCCTGGACGAGTTCCGCACTCTCGAGGAGTTCGTCCCGCTCGTCCGGAGTCAGATAGGTGTCCATGGCTGCGCCGTCCCCGGGCACGGGGGGCGGATGGCCAGCCTGCTCGCGTTCGACGGCCGACCGCTCGAAGGGCAGGAACAGACGCGAGCGCAGGTCCAGCATGCCCTTGAACCGGCCACCGGATCCTGCGGGCCAGAAGAGCGGCGCCGGGTTCAGCGCCAGCTTGCTGGCGATCTCGTCAAGGAGCTCAAGGGGATCCTGCGCCTCCCGGTCCATCTTGTTGATGAAGGTCACGATGGGAATGTCCCGCAGGCGGCACACTTCGAACAGCTTCAGGGTCTGCGGCTCGATCCCCTTTGCGGCGTCAAGCACCATCACGGCGGCGTCCGCCGCCGTCAGGGTGCGGTAGGTATCCTCCGAGAAGTCCTCGTGGCCCGGGGTGTCCAGCAGGTTGAACATCAGGCCCTGGTGGTCGAAGGTCATCACACTCGCGGACACCGAGATGCCCCGTTCGCGCTCGATCTTCATCCAGTCTGATCGGGTGCGGCGATTCTCGCCCCGCGCCCTCACCTGTCCGGCGGCCCGGATCGCACCCCCGGACAGCAGGAGGGTCTCAGTCAGGGTGGTCTTGCCCGCATCTGGATGTGAGATGATCGCGAACGTACGACGGCGGGCGGCCTCGGCGGCGGGGGACTGGCTCATGCGGTCGAGGTAGCCCGAGGGCGCCGAAGGCGCAATTCAGAGTGCCGGATTTGTCATGCGCCCGGTCAGGCCCCGGTCCGGTTCCCGAGCTTGTTCCAGACTTCCCTGTTGGCCCAGGCGCCGCTCTTGTGGGTTTCCTGCAGCTTCAGCAACTGGGCCAACATGTCGTAGCCGACGCTGCAGTAGCGGACAGCGACATCCTTGTAGTTGCACCCCGGGTGCGGGGCCACGAAGAGGACGCCGTTCACGGCGGGCTGCTTGGCCATGACAAGGGCGGCCAGTCTCCGCGCCTGGACGGGCTGCCTCAGGTGGAGTTGCGGATCCTGGGCGTAGAGTTCCTGACCAAGGATCAGGACCTGGGGAAAGGTCACCTCGCGGATGTTGTAGGTCAGAAGGTCTTCGACCATCGCCTTCTGGTCGAACTGCATCACCCAGTCATTCATCAGGAAAAGCAAGAACGCATCTCCACCTATGGTGGAATGACCCGCGCGGCGGACACCCCGGATAGTGTTTAACTAGGGAAGTTCGGCCACGAAATCCAGAGGATGGCCTAGTTTTCCTCAAGGTCTTCAGTCAGAAAATGACGTCCTTCCCTGTCCTCAACCTCCACGACCCAGAGATCCGGATCGATGCGGCGGGCGCGGGCGATGTAGGCGTCAAGGTCCACCTCCTTCTCGGCGCGCGAGGGCCGCATCCAGACGGTCTCCCCGTCTACGCGGGTCGCTTCGGCGAAAAGCCGAATCTGGCCGCTGGATCGGTTTACAACCTTGACGAGAACCGACCCCGCGCGCGCGTCGCCCTTGTGGACCACGACGGCGAAGCCCCCTCCGAGCTCGACACGCCGGATGAGGGCGGCGACCCAGATGTCCGTGGAGAATTTCAAGCGTCTCGTCGCTGGTCTAAGGTGCGTCCGGAGGCGACCCGCCGGGACGGCGGCTCGGTCGGACCCTGGAAGGGAGTTTCCATGCCCCATCCCCGCACGCTCATCAATCCCGCCGCCCTGGGCATGGCGATGGCGGCGGTGTTCGCAGCCGGGGCGGCCGCTGCGGCGGCGACAGACCTCTACTACGAGCGGAGCCTGATGGCCGAGGCGGGCGACCGCTGCAACCTTTTCACGCCGCAGCTCCAGTCCGCCCTTGTGTCCGGGCGCGAGCAGGCGCGGGGCGCCGCCTTGAGGGGGGGCAGCTCGGTTCAGGACCTTCGGGGCATTGCAGAAAGGGCCCGGGCCCGGGCGAGGTCCACGCCCTGCGACTCCCCTGACCTCGGGATCGCGGCCCAGCGGGTTCGCAGCGGCTTCGCTGGATACGCCCGGCTCTTGCGACAGGATTTTCCGGGGGATGTCGGCATCTGGAAGGCGGACAGGTCGGTCAGCGCCCAGCGGCCACTCTGGAGGCTGAGCCAGGATGTCCGCCAGGGCGGGATCCAGATACGGCTCGGCATCGCCAGTCGGGTGGGTTCGGACAGTCTGATGGTGGTGACGAGCTTTCCGGACGGCGCCCGCCCCTATGCCGCAAGGATCGTCATGCGGGACAGGCGGCTGACCTCAGGCCCCTATCTCGACGCCAGGGGGGAAGGTCTGAAGACCCTCCCCCTCCAGAGGCGAATGCCCCGGGTGGGGCCGTTCGAGACCTACTCCGCCGAGAGCCGGTCCCCGGCGGGGGCGGATCTCCTGCCGCCCGGGATGACCTCCGGCTGGGCCTTCCGGTTCCCGGACGCAGCTGCAGCCGCCATGGCGGACCTCGATCCCCGCGAGGCCATCCGGGTCGAGTTCCTGTTCTCCTCGGGCCCATCCCGTCAGATCTACCTCGAGGTCGGCGATTTCGCCGCGGCCCGGGCCTTCCTGTCCATCAGGGCCGATTAGGGCCTCCTCGCTTCAGACAGAAGGCCTGACAGCCGGTTCCCGGTTATCGGAACTTGATCTGGGCGCCCGGGAGCCGTTCAGGTCCAGCTCCGGCTGGGTATGGTCTTCGACGATGACCGGCAGGCG
>CANGRP010000083.1 GCA_947456005.1 Caulobacteraceae bacterium | reverse complement strand
GGAGAGGACGTCTTCGTCATTCAGTCCACCAGCTATCCGGCCAATGACAACCTCATGGAGCTGCTGATCTGCATCGACGCCCTGAAGCGGGCGTCGGCGCGGCGGATCACGGCGGTCATGCCCTACTTCGGCTATGCCCGTCAGGATCGGAAAACGGGCGGGCGGACCCCGATCTCCGCCAAGCTGGTGGCCAACCTGATCACCCGGGCCGGCGCCGACCGCGTCCTGACGATGGACCTGCACTCCGGCCAGATCCAGGGCTTCTTCGACATCCCCACGGACAACCTGGTCTCAGCGCCCCTTTTGGCCAGCGACATCAAGTCCCACTACCAGAAGACCGAGGAATTGCTCATCGTCTCGCCGGATGTCGGCGGCGTGGTCCGCGCCCTGGCCGTGGCGAGCCGCCTCAATGCTGAACTCGCCATTGTCGACAAGCGCCGCTCAGGGCCGGGCAAGAGCGAGGTCGCCAACATCATCGGCGACGTCGAGGGCCGGCGCCTGATCCTCTTCGACGACATCGTCGATTCGGCGGGCACCATGTGCAATGCGGCTCAGTCCCTCATTGACGCCGGGGCGGTGGAGGTTTCGGCCTATGTCACCCATGGCGTGCTGTCCGGCGCGGCCTATGAGCGGGTCCAGAACTCGGTCCTGAAGGAACTGGTCATCACCGACTCGATCGAGGCGCCCCCCCAGGTCGCCGGGGCGTCCAAGGTTCGCGTGGTGTCCTGTGCAGCCCTGATCGGCGAGGCGATCCGCCGGATCGCCAACGAGGAATCCGTCTCCAAGCTGTTCGACTGAGCGGTCGGGTTTGCCCGACCCTTCGAAGCAGGAGATAATCCCCCCGACATCCGCAAGACCCGCCGCGGGAGCTCCGGGGAGCGCCATCTCATGTTCCGAATGATTTCCAACCGATCCCGACTGGCCGCCCTGGCCTTGGCCGGTCTGTCTCTTGCCGCCTGCGGGCCCGAGAGGACGGCCCCGACCATCGCCCCGAGCAAGCCGCCGGAGATCACCCTCGGCGCCCGGATCGTGGACCAGGCGGGCGCCTACAGGAACTTCATCGACCGC
Source organism: Caulobacteraceae bacterium (assembly GCA_947456005.1). Classification (GTDB taxonomy): domain Bacteria; phylum Pseudomonadota; class Alphaproteobacteria; order Caulobacterales; family Caulobacteraceae; genus Phenylobacterium. The sequence goes on along the minus strand of CANGRP010000083.1, from coordinate 8,502 downwards.
GCCTCCTCCATCTCTCCGGCCTTCGTGGACGGCGCCATGGTGGCGAAGTCCGTCGAGGCCGGCAGCGCCATTGAGTCCGGTCAGATCATGCAGGGGCTTATCAGCTACGGCGCCATCGTCGCCCTCGAGGACCCCGCCTTTGTCGCCGGCGTCCGGGCCCAGGCGATCGGCGAGGTCCAGCGCCAGCAGCTTGCCGATAGCCTGGCGGCGAATCCCTACAATGTCCTGGCCATCAGCGGATCCGGCTCGGCGGCCAACCGGGTCGCCCTGGTCCTCGCCGAAGACGGCCAGCGCCTCTACGACGCCGGCAAGGCCGTGAAGCAGGCCGCTTACGACGTCCAGAGGCAGGCCTGGTCCAAGGCGGATGTCGCCAACCGGACCGGCCGCCTGGCGAACGCCAAGTCCCTTTCCGCCGTCCAGTTCGACAGCGACCTCGGTGAAACCGACCTGAGGGCGCACGCCGCAGGCCGGCGTCCGGCCGGCGGCCCGGTTTCGCCGCCCTACACCCAGACTGTTGTCAGGTCCGTGGCCGTGGCGGCGATGGCCGTGCTCGGCCAGGCCGGGACGCTCCGCAACGAAACCGTCAGCGCAGTCATGCAGGATCCGAACATCGGCAGCTGTGCCCGCATGACCAAGCTCAACCTGAACCAGTGCCTGGCGGTGTCGAAGCCCCACTACGAGGACATCTTCTGCCTGGGGCAGCATATCATGATGGACAGCGGCCGATGCGTGATCCGGGCTTCGGGCCTGCCCGAGCCCTATGAGGCCCGCTTCGTCCCGACCGTGCGCCCTCCCAAGCCTGTGCCGGCGCCCTCCCGCCGGGTTGCACCGAAGAAGAAATAGGTCAGGCGCACGCGGGCGCAGGGGCGTTGCAAGGGTCCGGTGTTTTGTGTATCTAGCCCCACCCTTCGACCCCTTCGGGTCGTCCGTCGCCGCGCGGCGTCCGCGCGGCGGTTTCGTTTCGAGGCAGGGCCATGGCCGATATCATTCTGAACGTCGAAGTCCGCGAGCGCACGGGAACGGGCGGCGCCCGAGCCACCCGTCGCGAGGGCAAGGTCCCCGGCGTCCTGTACGGCGGCGCCAAGGACCCCGTGGCCATCGCGGTGAAGTCCAACGAGTTCCGCAAGGCGCTCTACACCGGGAAGCTGCTCGGTCACCTGGTGACGCTCAAGCACGGTGAGGAGACCCAGCCGGTCATCGCCAAGGTCGTGGACATGCATCCGGTGACCGACGAGCCCTGGCACTTCGATCTCTACCGCGTCGATGAGCACCAGCAGATCCGGATCGCCGTGCCCGTGCACTTCCGCAACCAGGAGGCCTCGCCGGGCCTGAAGCGCGGCGGCACGCTCAACGTCGTCCTGCACGAGATCGAGCTGAACTGCCCGGCCGACCACATTCCGGAAGAAATCGTCCACGATCTGACGGGGCTGGATATCGGCGAGACCATCCGCATCAGCTCGCTGAAGCTGCCCGCAGGCGCCACGGCGAGCGCCTCTGGCGACGTGGTGGTGGCCACTGTGGCCGGTTCGGCCGCAGCCGCTTCCGCCGCTAACGCGGAAGGCGCCGAGGCCTAGGGCCTGACGCCGACCAATGCTGATTCTGGCCGGCCAGGGAAATCCGGGGCCGGCCTACGCCGGCAACCGGCACAACATTGGCTTCCGTGCGGTGGACGCCATCGCCGCTCGCTGGGGTTTTGGGCCGGAGCGCAGCCGTTTCCAGGGCCTGGCCCGCGAGGGCGTGATCGACACGCCGGCCGGGGCCATGAAGGCCCTGATCCTCAAGCCACAAACCTTCTACAATGAGAGCGGTCGCTCCGTGGCTGCAGCGCTGAAATTCTTCAAGCTGACCCCCGCCGACCTGGTGCTCTTCTACGACGAGATCGACCTGGCCGCCGGCCGGTTCCGGATGAAGACCGGAGGCGGCGCTGCCGGAAACAACGGCGTGCGGTCCGTATCGGCCCATGTCGGGCCGGACTTCCGCCGGGCGCGCCTCGGCGTCGGGCATCCGGGGCACAAGGACAGGGTTCACGGGTACGTCCTGTCCGACTTCCACAAGACCGAGACCGGCTGGGTCTCCGACATGCTGGAGGCCGTGGCCGAAGCCGCCCCCCTGCTCGCCGCTGGCGAGGACGAACGCTACCAGGCCGAAGTCATGCGCCTGGCGCCTGCTGAAAAGCTGGATCCCCGAAGGTCCGGCGATCCAGCGTGACCAATTCCCGGGCGCGTGCTAGTCGCCGCGCCTCTGGTTCCGAGGAGTTCCCTGCACCATGGCCCTGAAAGTCGCCATCGTCGGCCTGCCCAACGTCGGCAAGTCGACCCTGTTCAACGCCCTGACCCAGACGGCGACGGCCCAGGCGGCCAACTATCCCTTCTGCACCATCGAGCCCAATGTCGGCGATGTCGCGGTGCCGGAAGCCCGCCTCGACGCCCTGGCGGAGATCGCCGGATCCCGGGAGATCATTCCCGCCCGTATCAACTTTGTCGACGTGGCGGGCCTGGTTCGCGGCGCGGCCCAGGGCGAAGGCCTGGGAAACCAGTTCCTCGCCAACATCAGGGACTGTGACGCCGTCGCCTTCGTCTCGCGCTGTTTCGTCAACGATGACATCACGCATGTTGAGGGCCGGATCGACCCGATCTCCGACCTCGACATCATCGAGACGGAACTGATGCTCGCCGACCTGGAGAGCCTTGAGAAGCGGGTCGTCAACCTCGAGAAGCGGGCCAAGACCGGCGACAAGGAAAGCGCCGCCACTCTGGGCCTGATGAACCTCGCCCTGGCCCAGCTGCGCGAGGGCCGGCCAGCCCGGGCCGCCCAGGTTCCCGCCAGCGAGGAGAAGGGCTGGCGGATGCTCCAGCTTCTGACGGCCAAGCCAGCGCTCTATGTCTGCAATGTCGACGAGGGCTCGGCGGCGGAGGGTAACGCCTTCTCTGGCCAGGTGGCCGAACGCGCCGCACGGGACAACGCCAAGTCGGTCGTGATCTCGGCGCAGATCGAGAGCGAGATCGCCCTCCTGGACCGCGAAGAGCGGGCGGAGTTCCTTGAGACCCTTGGCCTTCATGAGCCGGGTCTGAACCGCATGATCCGGGAGGCCTACGCCCTGCTCGGACTGCAGACCTATTTCACTGCCGGCCCCAAGGAGGCCCGGGCCTGGACCATCCCAGTGGGCGCCTCCGCGCCGCAGGCCGCCGGCGTGATCCACACGGACTTCGAAAAGGGTTTCATCCGGGCGGAGACCATCGCGTTCGAAGACTATGTGAAGTTCCGGGGCGAGGCGGGGGCCCGCGACGCAGGCCGCCTGCGTTCCGAGGGGAAGGAGTACCTCGTCAAGGACGGCGACGTGATGAACTTCCGCTTCAACGTCTGAGAACATGAAAAAGGCCGGCCGCCCCAAGGCGACCGGCCCCTTTCGTCTGCGATCGACGGGCCGCTAGTGGGCCACGTTCCGCCAGATGCGCCGGTAGCTCACATAGAGCAGGCCCGACAGGATCGTCAGGTAGATCATGGCGCCGACGCCGAAGGCCTTGCGCTCTTCCAGCTTGGGCTCCGAGGCCCAGGCCATGAAGGCCGCGACATCCTTGGCCTGCTGCGAGATGGTCGACTTGGTGTCATCGTCGAAGCTGACCTTATCAGGCGTCAGCTGGGGCGGCATGGCGATGAAGCCGCCCTTGGGCGCATAGCCCTCGCCCTTCCAGAAGGCGGAGACGTCGCCGAGCATGTAGGGATTGTAGTACTGGCCTGAAGGCACCTCGAGTCCGGCGGGCGGCGTTCCGTAGCCGGTCATCAGGGAGTAGACGTAGTCCGCGCCGCCCTTCCGCGCCTTGGACAGGGTCGAGAAGTCGGGCGGCAGGGCGCCGCCGTTACCGGCCCGGGCCGCCGCTTCATTGGGATAGGGGTTCGGGAAGCGGTCCGCCGGCGTGGCTGGACGCTTGATCACATCCCCCGTCTCCGGATCGATGTCCGAGACCTCGAAGTCCTTGGCGATGGTCTTCACATAGGGGTTGTCGTTCGGGTTGGGGTACTTCGGGTCATAGAAGGGCCCGCCCTTCTGGCCGAGGTTCCGGAACGACATCAGATTCATCGAGTGGCAGGCCGCACAGACCTCCCGATAGACCTTGAAGCCCCGCTGGAGCTGGGCGCGGTCAAACTTGCCGAAGGGGCCGCTAAAGCTCCAGGCGACAGTGCGGGGCTCCTTCTGGGAGCCGGCGGCCAGGGCCGGCCCGCCCACCAGGGCGAGGCCGAGCGCCGCAATGGCGAGACCTTTGCGAAGCATCAGGCTCAACCCCTCTTTTCAGGCGACGCTGCAGCGCCCGCAGGCAGTGCAGCGGAAGGCGAAAGGATCGGTTCGCTGATCGACTTGGGTTGATCCAGCGGGGTCTCCGAAAGACCCATCACCGGCAGGACGATCAGGAAGTAGGCGAAGTAGTAGGCCGTGGCGAAGCGGGACAGCCAGACCATCGAGTTCAGGTCGGCGTCCAGGAGCTGGAAGGTCTTCAGGCCGGGGATGACATGCTCGTCCGGAAGGCGTCCCCCGCAGAAGCCCAGCACGAAGCAGGCGACCACGAAGATGAAGAAGTACATCCGGGTGGTCGGGCGATAGCGCAGGGACCGCACGCGCGAGGTGTCCAGCCAGGGCAGGATGAACAGCACGGCGATGGCGCCAAACATCAGGAGCACGCCCATCAGCTTGTCCGGGACGGCCCGCAGGATGGCGTAGAAGGGCAGGAAGTACCACTCGGGCACAATGTGCGCCGGCGTGACCAGGGGGTTGGCGGGGATGTAGTTGTCCGGGTGGCCCAGGGCGTTGGGGTTGAAGAACACAAACGCGGCGAACATCAGCATGAACACCGCAATCGCGAAGCCGTCCTTCACCGTGTAGTACGGGTGGAAGGGGACCGTGTCCGCCTTGGACTGCACCTGCACCCCGGTCGGGTTGTTATTGCCGGTCACGTGCAGGGCCCAGATGTGCAGGATCACGACCCCTGCGATCATGAAGGGCATCAGGTAGTGCAGCGAGAAGAAGCGGTTCAGGGTCGCATTGTCGACCGCGAAGCCGCCCCACAGCCAGGTGGTGATGGATTCGCCGATGATCGGCAGGGCGCCGAAGAGGTTGGTGATCACCACCGCGCCATGGAAGCTCATCTGCCCCCAGGGCAGGACATAGCCCATGAAGGCGGTGGCCATCATCAGCAGGTAGATCACGCAGCCCAGGATCCAGAGCAGCTCCCGCGGCGCCTTGTAGGAGCCGTAGTAGAGCCCCCGGAACATGTGGGCGTAGACCGCGATGAAGAACATCGAGGCCCCGTTGGAATGCATGTAGCGGACCAGCCAGCCGTAGTTCACGTCGCGCATGATGCGCTCGATGGAGGCGAAGGCGTGGTCCACGTGCGGCACATAGTGCATGGCCAGCACGATCCCGGTGGCCAGCTGGATCCCCAGGCACAGGGCCAGGATGCCGCCGAAGGTGTACCAGTAGTTCAGGTTCTTCGGGGTCGGGAAGTCGATGAGGCTGTCATAGGCCAGCCGGGCGACAGGGAGGCGGGCGTCTAGCCAGCGCTCAAAGCCCGTCTTGGGAACATAGTTCGAATGTCCGCTCATGTCGCTCAGCCCACCTTGACCATGGTGTCGGAAACAAAGGCGTATTCCGGAACCGCAAGGTTGGTGGGCGCAGGGCCCTTCCGGATGCGGCCGGAGGTGTCGTAGTGCGAACCGTGACAGGGGCAGAACCAGCCCTGGTAGTCACCGCCGCCGAAGGTCGGCACGCAGCCGAGGTGGGTGCAGGTGCCGATCAGGACAAGCCATTCGGCCTTGCCCGGCTTGTGGCGCACTTCGTCGGTCTGCGGATCGCGCATGGGGGCGTTGTCATCCTTGATCGCGGCGGCGATCTCGGCGCCGGTGCGATGGCGGATGAACAGGGGTTTGCCGCGCCACTTGATGGTCACCGACTGGCCCAGCTCCACCTTGGTCAGGTCGAACTCGACCGACGCCAGGGCGAGCGTATCGCCCGCCGGGTTCATCTGGTCGACCAGAGGCCAGGCGATGGTCACCGCAGCGCCTGCCGCCGCGGCGCCCGCGGCGATATGAATGAAGTCACGGCGGCTGGGGTCGTCCCCACCCGCGCCATTTTCGGGGTTCGCGCCCGCCACGCCGTCGGCCACCTTGAAGCCACCCTTCGCTTGGGGACTGCGCCACTGGGGCGCCGTCCGTCCTCGACCCCGCCAGAACATCTGGTAAGGGTCCCCCGGACTGGAAGCGCCACCTGCTGCGAACCGGCCCGGACGCCCCCCCGCCATGTGGCGAAGGGCCAACCGTTGATTCGCGGCAGGACGCGCGAAGCCCGTGGCCGGATCACCTAGAATGCTGCTCGCGCTTTTTCAACCGGACATTCCGCAAAACCTTGGCGCCGCGATCCGCCTGGGAGCCTGTCTCGACACCCCGGTACACGTCATCGAGCCCTGTGGCTTTCCCTTGTCTGACAAGGCGATCCGCCGGGCGGCGCTGGATTATGGAGATCCTGGCGAGGTGGTCCGCCATCCCAGCTGGGAGGCCTTCAGGGCCGCAGCGCCCGGCCGGATCGTGCTCTTCACGACGCGAGGAGCGAGCCCCCTCCACGACTTCGCCTTTCGGCCGGACGATGTCCTGCTCTTCGGGCGGGAGAGTTCGGGGGTCCCGGACTTTGTCCAGGACGCCGCCGACGCCAGGGTGATCATTCCCTTGAGCCGGGGGCGCCGATCCTTCAACCTGACCGTCTCGGCGGCGATCGGCCTGTCCGAGGCCCTTCGTCAGACCGGGCGCTTCCCCGCATTCCATCTGCAAGATTTTCCAGCCCATGATTGATCCCGCCGTCCTCGACACCCGCAACACCCGCGCCCGCGCCTGGTTTGACGCCTTGCGCGACCGCATCGTCGCCGCCTTCGAACAGCTGGAAATCGACGCGCCGGCCGAACTCTTCCCTGGAGAACCGGCGAAGTTCGAGCTGAAGCCCTGGGTGCGTGAGGCCGGCGGCGGCGGCGTGATGGGATTCCTGCGCGGTGGGCGGTTCATCGAGAAGATGGGCTGTCACATCTCCCTGGTGCATGGGACCTTCACCCCCGAGATGGCCGCCAACATGCCCGGGGCAGACAAGGACCCCCGCTTCACCGCCACGGGAATCAGCCTGATCGCCCACATGCGAAGCCCCAAGGTCCCGGCGGTCCACATGAACACCCGGTTCCTGGCCACCCAGACAGGCTGGTTCGGCGGCGGGGCCGACCTGACCCCCACCCTGGACGAACAGCGCAGCCAGGACGCCCCGGACGCCCTCACCTTTCACGCCGCCCTGAAGGCCGCCTGCGACAAGCATGACCCGGCCTGGTATCCGGACTTCAAGGTCCGCTGCGACGAGTACTTCTACCTGCCCCACCGCAAGGAACCGCGGGGGATCGGGGGCATCTTCTACGATCACCACAATTCCGGGGACTGGGAGCGCGACTTCCGGTTCACCCAGGACGTCGGCGAGGCCTTCCTCGATGTCTATCCGCGCATCGCCCGGAGCCGGATGCACGAGCCCTGGACCGAGGCCGACCGGCGAGAGCAGCTCATCCGCCGTGGCCGCTATGTGGAGTTCAACCTGCTCTACGACCGCGGCACCATGTTCGGCCTGAAGACCGGCGGCAACATCGAGAGCATCCTGTCCTCCATGCCGCCCGAGGTCATCTGGCCCTGATCAGGCGCCCCCGGCCTCGATGAAGCGACGCAGCCGGCGGCCCACCTCCAGCCGGTCATTGGCTTCCTCGTAGCTGGCAAGGGCCGCATCCGCCTGGTCATCGGAGTAGCGGCTTCCACGCCGGGATTCGATCAGGGCCCGGGCGTAGTCGGGCGCAAACTCCGGGTGAAGCTGGATCGAGATCGCCCGCCGGCCGGGATAGTAGAGGGCCCCGAAGGGCGTGAAGTCGCTGCCCGCCAGGACACGGGCCCCTTCCGGAGCCTCGACCACCTGGTCCTGGTGAGAGGCGGCGACCGCCAGGGTGTCCAGCCCCGCCAGCCAGCCCTCTCCCGCCGCGGCGTAGCGATGCAGGCCAATGCCCCAACCCTTGGGCGACGGGATCACCCGTCCCCCGAAGGCCTCGGCCATGACCTGGTGGCCGAAGCAGACCCCGACCAGGGCGGTTCGGCCCGAGGCCGCGTTCAGGAAGGCCTTGAGCGGGGCGATCCAGGGCAGGGGCTCGTAGACGCCGGCGGACGACCCCGTCACCAGGCAGGCGTCGAAGGCGGAGGGGTCGGCGGGAAGCCGGCCCGCGGCGACGTCGAAGGTCTCGGCCTGGTCGCCGTCCACAAGCAGCAGGCGGCGAAACATGTCCGGATAGTCCCCGAACCGCACGGCGAGGTCCCTGGGCGGCGCCCCTGTCTCCAGGATGGCGATCCTCAACTCCCATCCTCCAGGCCGCGCAGGATGGCGGCCAGGCGGGCGCGCAGGGCCTCGCGATCGTCCGGGAAGTCCGCCTCCATCCACCAGGCCTCAAGCTC